>CALJYC010000118.1 GCA_937984275.1 uncultured bacterium
GACGATGACTTCGTCGACCCGGCCACGATGATGGAGTTCTATTCGAACGACACCGTGCTGCTGGACGAGATCACCGACAAAGGGCCGGGTGAACGCGACTACGTGGCGACCGTCGCCCTTCCCAACGTGACCTGCGACAACTGTACGCTACAGGTTATCCAGGTGATGTACGACAAGCCCCCGTACACGACCCCCGGGAACGACATCTACTATCAGTGCGCGGATCTGGTACTGCGCGAGGGCGGCGAACCACCTGACGCCGGAATTGTACCTGATGCTGGCGCTGGCGCTGGCTGCGGAGTGACCCATGGGGCCCTGGACGGCTTCGGACTGACCCCACTGTTCTTCATCCTCCTAGCCTTCCGTCTTGCCCGCAGGCGCAGGTTCCCCGTATAGAGAGCCGCCTATGCGCATCGCCGACTTGTACGCGGCCGAGGGGGACCCGGTACTCTCGCTCGAGTTCTTTACGCCGAAAGACGAAGCAGGCCGTAAGGCGTTGTTTCGGGCAGTCGGGCGCCTCGGGACGATCCGGCCGGGCTTCGTTTCCGTTACTTGCGGGGCGGCAGGCACGACCCGCGAGCGCACGGCGGACCTGGCCATCAAGCTCCAAGACGAGTTTGGGCTCACCGCGATGGCCCATCTCGTGTGCACCGGCACTACGCAGTCCGAGCTCGACGAGACGCTTCGGCACATGCAGGCCCATGGGATCGACAACATCCTGGCCCTCCGCGGCGACCCACCGAAGGGCGCCACCGGCTGGACGCCCGTCGAAGGCGGCTTTCGCCACGCCAGCGAGCTCACGGCATTCGTACGCGACCGCTTCTCGCTCGGCATCGGTGGCGCCTGCTACCCCGAAAAACATCATGAGGCGCCCAGCCTCGAAGCAGATATCGCCAACCTCAAGCGCAAGGTCGATGCCGGAGCCGAGTTCTTGATCACGCAGCTGTTCTTCGACAACGACCGGTACTGGAGCTTCGTCGATAAGGTTCGCGAAGAGGGCATCGATGTGCCCATCGTGCCAGGCATCATGCCGGTCCATAACCTCGCCAACCTGCAGCGCATCGCATCGCTCTCGCCAGGAACCACCATCCCGCCCGAGCTCGAAACCGCACTCCGCGAGGCCGGAGACGACGACGAAGCAGCCCTTCAGGCGGGCGTCGATTTCGCAGCCCAACAATGCCGCGCCCTGCTCGCCCACGGCGCCCCGGGCATCCACTTCTACACCCTCAACCGTTCCAAAGCGACCCTACAAACCGTCGCCCAACTTTAAAGGGGTCAGACCCCTTTTTCGAAGGGTTAACCCTTTCAAAAAGGGGTCTGACCCCTTTTTCTGGGTTGGGGGGTGGGTGGTTAGGCGCCGCGGATTAGGGCTATCGAGACGCCTGTGCCCATCATTAGTAGGCCGAGGCAAATGATCACGAAGCCGAGGCCACCGGCGTAGCACCATGCCATGACGCCGGGGCGTTCCTCTGGCCGAAGCCGGGCGTTGAAACCGAGCGGACGCCAAATCCATCCTCGTGGCAGCTCTCCTCGCGGGTTCAACACTTGAAAGAGGCGTACGTGATAAACGAAGCCCGTCGGAACACCCACGACGAAGCCAGCCACGGTGACCCAAATGCCGCTGTAGTAGAGGGTCTCCCAGGGCGTGAACCAGGCGCCGCTGAGCAAGCACATCAATGCGCTGACCGCGGCGACGATGCCGAGCTCACGCATGGCTCGCGCTCCGAGGCACCTTCACGGCTCCGCCGCTCGCCCTGAGTCGTTTTCGGCGCACAGCTCGAGATTGCGCACGTTGTTGTCGTCGTAAGGATCGAGTGCGGCGGCACGCTCGAAGGCGCGGCATGCGGTCTCAGTGTCCCCAAGCTCGTAGGTCACGATGCCGAGCACCCGTTGATTGTGCGTGGTCTCGGCCTGAAGGCGAACAGCCTCCTCGGCCATGCGCAGCGCGTCCTCTCGGTCGCCGCGCTTGAGGTAGAGCAAGGCCAGGTTGGCGTAGGCCTTGTGTGACTCGGGTACCGAGGCGGCACGCCGCATCATCTCGATCGCCGCATCGAGCTTCCCCTCGGCCGCTAGCAGCAGCCCCTGTCGATGCAGAAGACGCCACTCACCGGGCGAATGCTCCAATCCAGCGCGTGTGTATGTCCAGGCGCGTTCATAATCTCCACGGTTCGCTGCCAAGGAGGCGAGCTCGTTCCAAGCGTCGGCGTTGCTCGGCTCGACCAGCGCGGCGTTCTCGAACAGCCGCTCGGTGCTCGACCACAGCGGGGTCTGTACGATCGTCCAGCCGCAACCGAGGAGGATGGCGGCAGCGCCAACGGGCCAGGAAACGACGCGCGGAAGCTTCATCAACATCGCGGCGAACGCCAGCAGCAGACCGAAGCTCGGCAAGAAGAGGTACCGATCCGCCGCATAGTTCTGAACCGGGACGAGCAAATGACTCACCGGTGCCAAGAAGACGAACCACCACCCTAGGCCCAGCGTTGCCGCCGTGCGGCGCGACCGACCGAGCAGCGCCCAAACGACCACACCTACACCAAGACCCGCCCCGAGCGCACCCGGCAGCCACCGGCCGACCGCGGCATCACCAGGCTGCACTGCGTACTCGACCGCATACGGGCCGCCGTACGCCATCAACTCGAGGTACCGGGTGTGGGCTCGAAAGAAGAGCAGGAGCGTATCGGAGAACCCTTCTCCATGGTACGGCACGATGACGCCCATCGAACGCGACACCCATAGATTGGGAACGAAGACCAGTAGCCCACACGCCACATAGGCGGCGACGAACGTCAGTTGCCGCCGCCGTTCGATCGGGGAGTCGAGCCACAATACGATGAGCACCAACGCACCGGCGCCCGCGATGACCAGCGCCTTGGACGCGACCGCAAGAAGGAAAACCAAGCAGGCCGCGACCGCGCGTAGCCAACCACCGCTCCGAAGTTACGAGGTTGCAAACAACAGAGAGGAGGCCAACAGGAA
>CALJYC010000119.1 GCA_937984275.1 uncultured bacterium
GGGGAGCTCCGAAGTATCGCGATCAGCCCGGACGGTCAACGTATCGCCATACAAAAAGGCAGCGAGATCAGGCTTCTCACCTGGTAGCGAGCACCGACTGTGACGATGGATCGGCGATGGTATAGTCCGGGCGCATTGCGCTGCAGCCCGCAACTCCTGTTGGCACCAGCCCTCCTGTTGGTGGTCGCCGCCTGTAGCGGTGCCCGCTCGCGTCCGTCAACGCCCTGCATGTCGGATGCGGAGTGCCGGGCAGACCGAATCTGTCACGAGGGCAAGTGCCGCTTCGTCGAAGAGGTGCTCGCCGAGCTCGCGTTGCCGCCCTCCGCAGCGGACGTGGGAAAGCCGGGCGCCATGCCGCGCAACGCCAACGGGTTCATGGGAGATGCCGGACACACGGGGCGGAGTGAGAACCGTGGACCCTCGGCAAGCCCCTCCCCGGCCTGGACCTATCAGACCGGAGCCCGGGTGTTCGCATCACCGATTGTCGGACATGACGGCACCGTCTATGTCGGTTCGTTGGACGGGCAGTTCGTGGCGTTGAATCCCGACGGTTCGTTGAAGTGGCGCTACTCCGCCGGACAAAAGATTTACCCGAGCGCGCTCGTCGCGGGCGCCTCCGTCATCTTCGGAACTCACCGGCAGGAGCTCGTCTCCCTTTCTCTTCAAGGACAGCCGCGGTGGAAGCTTCCCCTCCAGGACGTGGTCGATGCATCGGCCACCTTGGGTCCCGATGGAAAGGTCTACGTAGTGGCCAACGGCGCCTACGCCGTCGACCTGCTTGGTCGACTGCACTGGCATAAACCGACCGCCGACCACGTTCGGACCGCACCCGTAATTCACCCGGCACGTTTGGTGATCATCGGCACCACGGAAGGCTCGCTCATCGCACTTCGGCCCGATGGCTCTCTCGCCTGGGAGGTGGCACTCGGCGGGGCGATCGAAGGCGCTGCCTCAGTCGACGACGAGGGCCACATCTACACGGGCACGGGGCGCGGCGAAATCGTACAGATCGACCAAGCGGGCTCCGTACGTTGGAGATTCAAAACCGGTGACGAGGTTCGCGCGACCCCGGCGATCGCGCGGGATGGCACGGTCATCGTCGGCTCGTACGACGGCAGTGTGTATGCGATAAGCCCCTCGGGCGCGCTTCGCTGGAAGGTGGCCACCGGGGGCCGGGTACGAGCCTCCGCTCGCATCGATGCGGATGGTCGCATCTACGTGGGATCACAAGACAATTTCCTCTACTGCATCGACCCAAGTGGTTCTGTGCTCTGGCGATACAACGTCGGTCAGGATGTCGACTCGACAGTAGAGATCGGATCGGATGGAACCCTTTACTTCGGTTCCGACGACGGCGGGGTTCACGCCCTGCGATAGAAAACATGAAAAAAGATATTCCTGAGAAAGACGAAATCCTGCAGGGACTGCAGGCCCACTCCCCTCGCGCGATGCACGTTGGGGCGCTTTGCGAACGGCTCGACGTTTCGCGCGGCGCAAAGGACGAGATCGTCCGGCGCCTATTGCTACTTGCGGACGAGAACCTCGTCCGGGAAATGCCCGGCCTGCGTTTTCGAGCAGTCGACGGCTCGAAGAACAAGAAGCGCGGCCGAGAGAAAATCAAGGCTGGTCGAGGTCGCGGAAGGAAAGCACAAGAAGCGGAGCGTGCGGACCTCACGGCGCCCGACCGCCCGGCGATCGAAGGCCGCTTGACCATGACCCGGCAAGGATATGGCTTCGTCAACGTGTACGACGGAAGCCCCGACGTGTTCATTCCACCCGATGCGGTCGGGCCGGCGCTCCATGGCGATACGGTCCAGCTTCGGGCGCGGGCGTCCGCAAAGGGGCGCGATGGGCGCATCGTGGGGATCGTCCAACGACGGCTCCCGAAAGTGACAGGAACGCTGCATCCGAGAGGGCGCGGGATGAGCTTCGAACCCGACGACGAGCGCCTGCGGGCTCCGATGCGCGTGGTCGGCAAGGTCCCGAAGGCTGTCAACAAGGACGACGTGACACTCGCGGAGATCGTGACGTTTCCCCAACGACGCGAGGACCGGCCGGAGGTGCGCATCTTGGAGGTGCTTGGCGCACAGGGTGTTGCGAGAATCGAGGTCGAGAAGATCAAGATCCGCGATGGCATCCGAGAAGCGTTTCCGGATGAGGTCGAACACGAAGCGGCGGCCCTCCCCGCGCGCGTGGACCGTGACGTCGTGAAGAATCGCGAAGATCTGCGGGACGTCGACTTGGTCACGATCGATCCTGAAACCGCGAGAGACCACGACGACGCGATTTGGGTCGAACGTGAAGGCAGCGGATTCCATCTCATCGTCGCGATCGCAGACGTGTCTCACTATGTCCCCGAAGGCAGCGCCATGGACCGCGAGGCGATCACCCGCGGCACGAGCGTCTACCTGCCGGACCGCGCGATCCCCATGTTGCCGCCGGAGCTCTCAACTAACCTCGCGTCGCTCGTACCAAACCGCGACCGCCTGTGCATGGCTGTAGAGATGCACATCGACGACAAGGGACACGTGAGCTCGCATCGCATTTTCGAGGCCGTGATGCGGTCCCACGGAAAGCTCTACTATGAAGGTGTGGCGCGGGCGCTCGGGCTCACCGAAGAAGGCCCGCACCAGCCGAGCGCCGAGAAGCGAATCCCAACGCTGAAGATTCTTCTGGACCTTTCGCAGCGGCTTCGAGCCCGGCGCGTAAAGCGAGGCGCACTGGACTTCGATCTGCCGGAAGGGAAGATCGTCCTCGACGCGAAGGGAGAGCCGGAAGAGATCGTGCAGTCCCGGAAAGACCCGGGGGTTCGGCAGGCGTACCGAATCGTCGAGGACATGATGCTGGTGACCAACGAGACGGTCGCCGCGCACATCAAGCGGCATGCTGCCCCCGGCGTGTTCCGAGTCCATGGCAAGCCGGATCCGGAACGCATTTCCATGTTTTGTCAGGTGGCGAAGTCCTTTGGATATGAGCTGGAGGAAGAGTCGGCCGCCACGCCCAAACAGCTCAGCAAGTTTCTTCGCCAGATCGAGGGCACGAACGAGGCATCGTTATTGCGGTACTTGCTGCTGCGGGCCATGCAGCAAGCGATCTACGACACCGACCCGACTACTGGGCACTTCGCACTTGCGGCCAAGGACTACCTGCATTTCACCTCTCCGATTCGGCGCTATCCAGACTTGTTGGTCCATCGCGTCCTTCGGAGCATGATTCGGAACGAGAGCCTCGATTCGGCATCACTGCGTACGCGTCTGCAGCGATTTGCCGCGCAAGCGAGCGAATCTGAGCGCCGCGCAATGATCGTGGAGCGTGACGTCATGGACGTCTATCGAACGATCTACATGCAGAAGCACATCGGAGATGAATTCGATGGGCGCATCTCAGGCTTTGCACCGTTCGGGATTTACATTCAGGTCTCGGATCCGTTCGTGAGCGTATTGCTGCCATTCGAGCAGCTCGAGGACACCTACGAGCCCGACGATTTGGGCATTCGCTTGATCGGGATACGAACTTCGAAGATCTTCACGATGAACGACCCGGTGACGGTGCGGATCGAGGACGCCAACGTGCAAGCCCGTAACGTCGTAGGCTCGCTATTGGCGCACCAGCCAGCAGAGGCGCCGACGCAGCCGCGGAGGAAGCGGGGCGCACCGAAGAGACAGGGCGGTGCGGCGCAGAGGCCGGGTGGCGCACCGAAGAAGCGGACGGACGGATCCAAAGAGCGCCGCGACGAGCCCAGAAAACGGCGGGGCACGACGAAGAAGCGGCGCGATGAGTCGAGGACGCAGGGCGCGCAGCCGCGAAAGCGTGCGCGACGCACCCGACGCAAGTGATGGGCCGGAAAGAGCGGCGACCTTTGGCGGTTCCAGAGCTGATCGTTCGCAAACGCGAGGGAGAGAAGCTCGGCGAGCAGGAGATCCGAGACCTGATTGCGGGATTCATGGACGGTTCGGTCGCCGACTACCAGATGAGCGCGCTGGCAATGGCAGTGTACTTCCAGGGCATGGACTTCGACGAAACCGTCGCGATGACCCTCGCCATGCGCGACAGCGGCAAGGTCGTGAGCCTCGAGCAGATCGATGCTCCCAAAGTGGACAAGCACTCGACGGGTGGCGTCGGGGACAAAGTCAGTATCTGCCTCGCCCCAATCGTGGCGGCATGCGGGGTGGCAGTACCGATGATGAGCGGTCGCGGCCTGGGACACACGGGGGGCACCCTCGACAAGCTCGAAGCGATTCCAGGATTCAGAGTCGATCTGTCCATACGGGATTTTCGCGCGCAGCTTCGGAAGATCGGTTGTGCGAGGATTGGCCAGACCGGCGATCTAGCGCCGGCGGACAAGCGCCTGTACGCGTTGCGGGACGTCACGGGGACGGTCGAATCGATCCCGCTGATCACCTCGAGTATCCTATCGAAGAAGCTGGCAGAAGGAATCGACGCGTTGGTACTCGACGTCAAGGTCGGCCGCGGCGCATTTATGAAGACTGAAGCGGACGCCAGAGAGCTCGCGCGCTGCCTGGTGCGAGTCGGAACGCTCGCAGGGAAGCGAGTCTCGGCGCTGCTCACCGACATGAACACCCCGATTGGGTACACGATTGGGAACGCGCTAGAAACGACTGAGGCGATCGAGATACTTCACGGCCGGGGTCCGGATGATCTGCGGGAGCTCACCTACGCCTTGGCTGCCGAGATGCTCCGCGCCGCAGGGGTGGCCAAAACCAAATCGCAGGCAATACGACGCATCGAGCTCGCGGTAATGGACGGAACCGCGCTCCGAAGAATGCGCGACATCGTCAAGGCGCAAGGTGGCGATCCGCGCGTGGTCGATACGCCCAGCGCGCTGACGGTGGCCCGCCACCGCAAGACGGTCACTGCATCGACCGACGGGTACGTCACGGGCATCGACCCGCTCGAGCTAGGCTACGTATCGATGGGATTGGGCGCGGGGCGCAGTCGCGCGGAGGACGCGGTCGACCCGGGCGCCGGGATCCGCCTGCACGTTCAGCTTGGCGACGAGGTCCGCGCCGGCGACGAGCTCGCCACGTTGTATACGTCGGAGCGCGCGCGCCTCCCGCTAGGCGCGGATCGGGTGAGTACCGCCTTTCGAATCGGCAAGCGTCGCCCTCCGGCACGGCGCCGCGTCATCGAGACGATTCGGCGCTGACCCCGCAGGCCTCATGGGCGCTCGACGTTATCCGCGCACGAATCTCTCGGTACTCCGGCGAATCGACGTACGGGATGTTGGGGAACTCAGCTCGCGCCGCGTACTTCTCCCCGAGCTCCTCGATGAAGCCCGCACCGCTAGCTTCCTGCAGAGCTTTGAGAAGCACCGACGCCCCCACTGGCCGAGCTTCGCTACCCCAAACGCGCTGGGCGTCGCTGATCGCGCGTAGAAGCGTCATCTCGTCATCACTGTTCTTCCGAAGCAGAACGTCTGTTTCTAGGGCGAACGCCGCCCCCGCCCAATACACGCGATGGTAGGCGCCGGTCCGATTCATGTCACGACTCTCGCTGGCCAGCTGGCGACCCGTGCCCGACCGCCGCCCTCGCTCGAAGCCCTCTTGGAGACGCGTCCACGCGCGTTCGTTGCTTTGGAGACCGCAGCGCGCTCGCAGCACCTCCTGTAAATACGTCGCAATCCCTTCCGAGATCCAACGGTCCCCGGCGTACAAGCGAGGCAGCCAAAGATGCGAAAGCTCGTGGACAGCGACCCAATCTCCTTCGAGCTCCTCGACCGTTGCATCCGGCGACGGAACGAGAACAATCGACGAGCCGCCGCCTCGACGTACCATCCCAAAGACCACCTGCTGCCCTTGGCTCTGCATGGGAACGACGATGAAGTGCACACGGTCGCGAGGAAACCTGCCGCCGAGTGACGCTGTGGCTTGCACCGCGCGACCGAGCCAGCGGCGTGTGTCATCGTCGGCCGGCCGCGATCCGAGGCGCGCGATGTCTACGTTCGTGCTCGCCACCGAGAACGATTGACGATCGAACGAACCAAACACGCCATACACGCTGGTGAAGAACGCGCTCTGTTCGGGGAAGTAGATCGCATCTGAGCGCGGCCACGGTAACGATACTTGTCCGTCCGCGGGGAGCACGAATCGAACTGACGCATCGAGCTCATGTGGGAATGGCTCGGGCCGCCACAGCCATTGCGTCTGAGACACGATGGCGGCGGACGAATCGCTGGCTCGAAAGGTTGGAGTTCCAAAGCGCGTTTCGTAATCGACGCACGAGGCCCTCGACGGCTGGCGCAGGAGGATCCGGCCGCGCGGGGTGTCGAGCGTCTCACCTTCGACCCAAGCTCCGCGCAAGGCGCGCCCTACACTGTCACCGACCGGGACCAACTCGCGCACCGACGCGCCCTCGAAGCATACCCGGACCGTGGCGCCGCCAAAGTTGTCAAAGATTGTAACCGTATAGTGTGCCGTCGCCCGAGATGGGTCCCTTGGAGGAGGTTCCTCGGCGGCGTGCGCACATCCAAGGAGACAAAGCAATCCGCCGATTTTCCAGAGCCTCATCAAGTTGTAACCCTTCAAAACCCATGGGGTATTCGCCCTGGAGCGCCAGTGCCCGGTCGACACAATTCTGGCGAAACATCTGCGCCTGAGCGACGTACCTGGTGTCATGACGCACGTTTCGCTTTTAGATTGCGGCAAGCGATCGGTTTGGCTAGCGTGCCCTAGAACGAAACGGGGGAATGGGATTGGTCCCTGACGCCGTGCTGCATCTACCGGGGCCTTTCTTGTCGCTCCTGATGCTCTTACGAGAAAGAGGAAAGAAACAATGAACTCAGCACTCAAGCACACGATCATCGCGATGGCGACTGCGGCACTCAGCATGACCGCCGCATGCAAGTCGGACGATGGTCCGGAGGCGAGCGAGGCGACCGCAGGCGCGGAGGCGGCTGCAGAGGCGGCACCGGCCGAAGAGGGCGCAGCGGCCGAAGAGGGCGCAGCGGAAGCCTCCTGCGGCGAGGGCTCCTGTGGCGAAGGTAGCTGCGGCGGCACCAAAGCCGAATAAGCAAAGGTCACGCTGCTCGTCGTAGAGCAGCAGGGTGTTGGAAGCCGCGGTGGCGGATGTCGCCGCGGCTTCTTCTTCTTTTTTAGAGACCAAATGACTCGAGACGTCGCCGGAATCGGCTTAGGGCTTCGATACGACCTCGCGACCGAGCTCCTCGAACGACAGCCGAAGAGCGTCGCCTGGCTGGAGATCCACCCGGAGAACTACATCGATCGAGGCGGCCGGTATCAGGAGATGTTGGAGCTGGCCCGAGAAGACTGGCCGGTCGTGACGCATGGCTTGAGCACGTGCTTGGGCTCGGCGGAGCCCTTCGATGCGAGCTACTTGAAAGGGCTCGGAACATTCTTGCGAGACCTCGAGATCCCCTGGCACAGCGAGCACCTATGCCTGGGTGGGGTCGACGATCGCTTCTTCCACGACTTGCTCCCGTTACCGTTCACCGAGGAGTCGGCGCAGATGTCGTCGCAGCGACTGATCGAAGTTCGCGACGCGATCGGGGTTCCGCTGGCGCTCGAGAACGCGAGTTACTACGCCCCCCAAGGCCCCGATGGCTTGGCGGAGGCTGACTTCGTGGTGGAGGTCCTGCAGAAGGCAGACGCGAAGCTGTTGCTCGACGTCAACAACATCTACGTGAACGGCCGGAACTTCGACTTCGATCCCAAGGCGTACATCGACAAGATCCCGATGGAACGTGTGGTCCAAATCCACGTCGCGGGCCACTTCGTTCGCGACGACGGCTTACGCATCGACACCCACGGTGAGCCGGTCCCTGACGATGTGTACGAGCTTCTCGACTACACGCTGCGCAAGACAGGCCCGGTGCCGGTGCTCCTCGAGCGCGACAACAACGTGCCGCCACTCGATGATCTCCTGTCCGAGGTCGACGAGCTCTGGAAGATCTACCGCAACGCGACGGGGATAGTAGATGCTGGCTGATCGCGCCAAAGCCATGCAACGGGTCTGCTTCGGCGCGGAGCCGAGCGAAGCCGACCTGGAGCTCCTCGGATCACGCGAACGGTGGCTCGTCTACCGCGACTTGGTGCGCAACCGACTCAATACGGTGATCGGGGTCGCGCTCGCTCGTACAAAGAGCGCGATTGGAGAGGACGCCTTTGGCCGCGCCGTCGACGAGTGGTTCGACACCGGCAGCCCCAAGACCCGATACCTTCGCTACGTCCCAAGTGAGCTCTCCGAATTTGCGATTCCGATCTGGCAACTTACCGAGACACCATGGGTAGCGGACCTCGCCGGCTATGAGATCTCCGCCTGGGAGGTCCGGCATGGGCCACGCAATCCGGAATCCGTGGGAGAGTTCGCGTTCGACAAGAAACCCGTCCTCGCAGCGGCGGTTAAGGTTCTCCGGCTAGCGTACCCCGTTCATGAGCGCCCCACGCCGAAAAAGGGATATGAACCAAAGCCCACGATCCTTTGCCTCTACCGAGACGGAAACCACAAGGCGGTGCCCCAGATCCTCAACCCACTCGCAGCCGACCTCCTCGAGGCGTGGCGCACCACCGACCAAACCGTCGCCGAGTCAGTCCAAACCGTGGCCGCCGCCCACAACACCGACATCGGCCCCACCTTCATAGAAAAACTCTCGACCCTAATCACCCACTTCATCCAAGAAGGCATCCTCTTAGGGGGACACTCTCCCCCCTCCTAACCCCCCGAAACCAAACAACCTCTCCGACAAAGATCGCAGCGACGCATCCTCGAAACGCGCGCCCGCGAAGCTGGACGTTGAGAGGGCACGCTGCGATCTTTCGCTGAGAAACGTCGTGATATCAATGGGTTGGGTGGGGGGAGAGTGTCCCTAGTAGCCTTCCACTTTGCTTATGATTTCGTTCATTATTTCGCGGGTGCCGCCACCGATGGGGTAGAGGCGGGCGTCGCGGTAGAGGCGTTCTACGACGTATTCTCTCATGTAGCCGTAGCCGCCGTGGATCTGGACCGCTTGGTCGCACACCGCTGAGCAGGCGTCGGTCGCGGTGTTCTTAGCCATCGCCGCGAGCGCGGGTGTTTGTTCGCCTCCGAGGTAGCGGGTGACGCACTCGCCAGTGAGCGCGCGGGCGGCAGCGACCTGCGTCGCCATGTCGGCCAGCTTGTGACGGATCACTTGGAAGCCAGCGAGGTTCTTTCCGAAAGCGTGCCGCTCCTTGGCGTACGCTACGGCCTCTCGATACGCGAGTTCGGCGATCGCGACACACTGGCCGGCGATGAAGAGCCGCTCGGTCACGAAGTTCATCATGATCATCAAGAAACCGGCGCCCTCTTGCCCGATGAGATTGCTCGCCGGCACACGGCAGTCCTCGAAGGCGAGCTCGGCGGTGTCGCTAGCCCACCAGCCTGTCTTCTTGAGCTTGCTGGACACGCTGAAGCCGGGTGTGTCGCTCTCGATGACGAGCATGGAAATGCCCCCATGCCCTTCCCCGCCCGTTCGGACAGCTGCGGTGACGAAGTCGGCGCGGCATCCGGACGTGATAAACGTCTTTGAGCCGTTCACGATGTAGTGATCGCCATCCCGCACGGCTTTCGTGCGAACGGCAGCGACGTCACTGCCGCCACCGGGTTCGGTGATTCCGAGCGCGCTCACCTTCTCACCGGTCAGCGCTGGCTTGACGAAGCGCTCCTTCTGCGCGTCGGTGCCGAACTTCACTATCGGAGGGATGGCGATGCCCAGGCTCCCCAGCCCAACGAGGGTGCCCACCGACTTCCCGGCGAGAACCATTTCCTCTGAAGCGCACAGGACGTGAGTCAGATCCCCGCCATTGCCACCAAGCTCCTCCGGGTAGCCGACCCCCAAAAAGCCCGCCTTTGCCGCCGTCTGGTAGAGCTCCCTCGGGAACTCGTTGGCCTCTTCCCACGCGTGTGCGTTCGGCGCGATCGCATTGGTCGCGAAGCGTCGAATCTGCTCTCGCAGTGCGCGGTGTTCGTCAGTCTCGAATAGATAGCTTTTTTGGGGAGCTTCCATGCGACGACTCTACACGGAGATACCCCCGCGAGTCAGCCGAATAGGCGCGGTAGGCCCCCGATGACTCGCAGGCGTAGTCGCCCTGTGTGAGGTCGCCTATTCTTCGCTGGCAGCCGCAGCAACCGGCTCTGGCTCGAGGATGGCCGGCCTCGGAGCAAGCGGCTTCACCGCGTCGTCCGCGACGACCATGTCGATCTTGTTGTACGCGCCGAGGCCCGTACCGGCTGGCAACAACCGGCCCATGATGACGTTCTCCTTGAGACCGCGAAGCGCGTCGACCTTGCCGCTAATCGCAGCCTCGGTGAGCACCTTCGTCGTCTCCTGGAAAGACGACGCGCTGATGAACGATTCAGTGGAAAGCGATGCCTTGGTGATCCCGAGCAAGAGCGGCTCTGCCACCGCGGGCTGGCCGCCCTTCGCGATGACTCGCTCGTTCTCGCGCTCGAATACCGTCTTCTCGACCTGCTCGTCCGGAAGGAATCGGGTGTCACCAGTCTCCTTGATCCGAACACGCCGAAGCATCTGACGAACGATGACCTCGATGTGCTTGTCGTTGATGGCAACACCTTGCAATCGGTAGACCTGCTGGATCTCGTCGACCAACCAAGCCGCAAGCTCCTTCTCGCCCTTGACCTTGAGAATGTCATGCGGATTTGCAGGACCATCCATCAACGGCTCGCCAGCGCGCACGTGATCACCATCTTTCACGGTGAGATGCTTGCCCTTGGCGATGAGGTACTCCTTTGGCTCACCGACCTCCGGCGTGATCATGACCTTGCGCTTGCCCTTGGTGTCCTTACCAAAGGTCACGATGCCATCGATCTCGCTGATGATCGCGTGGTCCTTGGGCTTGCGAGCCTCGAAGAGCTCGGCGACACGCGGCAGACCACCCGTGATGTCCTTGGTCTTGGTGGTCTCACGCGGGATCTTCGCGATGATCTCGCCAGCTTCGACCGGCTGACCATCCGTTGGGATGATGTTGGCGCCGACCGGAAGGAAGTAGCGGGCCATGTTCTCGCCGGCCCCTGTGCTCTGTGTATCGCCCGTTTTCGGATCCTTGATCGAGATGCGGGGACGCGCGCTCGGATCGCGCGATTCGATGACGACGCGCCGGGATAGACCGGTGACCTCGTCGAGCTTCTCTTCCATGGTTACCGCCTCGACGACGTCGCCATACTTCACGGTGCCGTCGACCTCGGTAAGGATCGGAATGGCGTAGGGGTCCCACTCGGCCAGCATCGTGCCTCGCTCGACACGGTCACCCTCTTTGACCTTCACAAACGCGCCGTAGGTCAACGTGAAGTGCTCTCGCTCACGGCCCGACTCGTCGACGACGGTCACCGCGCCGTGGCGGTTCATGACGACAACCGTTCCGTCACGCTTGGTGACGAGCTTGGTGTTGTCGAATTTCACGATGCCGCCCGAACGTGACTCGATGGAGCTCTGCTCGATCTTTCCGCGAGCAGCCGCACCGCCGATGTGGAACGTACGCATGGTGAGCTGCGTGCCCGGCTCACCAATCGACTGAGCGCCGATGATGCCGACAGCCTCGCCAATGTTTACTTCGTAGCCGCGCCCGAGGTCTCGGCCGTAACACATCACGCATACGCCGCGACGATTCTGGCAGGTCAACACGGAGCGAATCAGCACGCGCTCGATGCCGGCGGCTTCGATACGCGCGACACGAACTTCGTCGATCTCCTGGTTGGCTTCGACAAGAGCTTCGTCGGTAACAGGATCGGTGATGTCCTCGAGCGCGATGCGGCCGAGAACACGCTCACCCAGTGGCGTAACGACCTCACCACCCTCTTCGAGTTTGCTGACCCAGATTCCATCGAGGGTTTCGCAATCGTAGTCAGTGATGACGGCGTCCTGTGCCACGTCGACGAGACGACGCGTCAGGTACCCGGAGTTCGCCGTCTTCAAGGCGGTGTCGGCCAGACCTTTACGCGCACCGTGCGTCGAGATGAAGTACTGCAACACGGTCAACCCTTCACGGAAGTTCGCCGTGATGGGCGTCTCGATGATCTCACCGGACGGCTTGGCCATCAAGCCACGCATTCCGGCCAGCTGACGAATCTGCTGGTTCGACCCACGAGCGCCCGAGTCGGCCATCATGAAGATCGAGTTGAAGCTCGGCTGAGTGGTTTTCTCGCCAGTCTCGGGATCGATGACTTCGTCTGTACCGATCGAGTCCATCAGATCGCGAGCGACCTGGTCAGAGGCCTCCGCCCAAATGTCGACGACCTTGTTGTACCGCTCACCGTCGGTGATCAGACCCTCCTGGTACTGCTCGACGACAGTGGTGACGTCTTGTTGCGCGGCACCAAGCACGTCCTTCTTCGAGTCCGGGATGATCATGTCATCCATGCAGATCGAAATACCCGCACGGGTCGACATTTCGAAGCCCATCGTACGAAGGCGGTCGGCGAGGAGAACAGTGTTCTTGTTCCGGCTCGCGCGGTAGCACTCGTCGATGAGAGCGCTCAGGGACTTCTTGTCGAGCACCTTGTTGACCGCCGGGAACTCCATGCCCGGGGGGAGCACGTCGCTCACCAGCACGCGGCCGACCGTGGTGTCGTAGATCTCGCCCTTGTAGCGGTAGCGAATGCGCGAATGCAGACCGACCATGTGCTGGTCGTACGCCATCCGCACCTCGTCGGACGAAGCGAAGATGCCGGTGAACTGGCCTTCCTTCTCCTGGCCGTCGCGGTACGCGCCCTTACCGAACTGCTTCTCACGCGTCATGTAGTAGAGGCCGAGAACGATGTCCTGCGTCGGGTTGATGATGGGGCGGCCACTCGCAGGCGACAGGATGTTGTTCGTGCTCATCATGAGCACGCGAGTCTCCATCTGAGCCTCGACCGAAAGCGGCACGTGGACCGCCATCTGGTCGCCGTCGAAGTCCGCGTTGAATGCGGTGCAAACGAGCGGGTGGAGCCGGATCGCCTTACCCTCGATGAGAACGGGCTCGAAAGCCTGGATCCCCAAACGGTGGAGCGTCGGCGCTCGGTTGAGCATCACTGGGTGCTCTGTGATCACCTCTTCGAGAATGTCCCAGACCTCGGGCTTCTCCTTCTCGACGAGCTTTTTTGCGCTCTTGATCGTGGTGACGTACCCACGTTCCTCGAGCTTGTTGTAGATGAACGGCTTGAAGAGCTCGAGCGCCATCTTCTTCGGGAGGCCGCACTGGTGCAAACGCAGCGTGGGACCGACGACGATGACGGAGCGGCCTGAGTAATCGACGCGCTTACCGAGCAGGTTCTGACGGAACCGGCCCTGCTTGCCCTTGAGCATGTCGGACAGCGACTTGAGCGGACGCTTGTTCGGACCGGTGATGGTCTTGCCACGCCGGCCGTTGTCGAAGAGAGCGTCGACGGCCTCTTGCAACATGCGGCGCTCGTTCCGAATGATGATCTCGGGAGCGTTGAGCTCGATGAGCCGCGTGAGGCGGTTGTTTCGGTTGATGACGCGGCGGTAGAGATCGTTGAGATCGGACGTCGCGAATCGGCCACCGTCGAGCGGAACCAACGGACGCAGGTCCGGTGGAAGCACCGGAATCACCGACAGCATCATCCACTCGGGACGATTGCCCGAGTCGCGGAACGCCTCGATGACCTTGAGCCGCTTGGAGTACTTCTTGCGCTTCGCCTCGCTAGTGGCCTCCTTGAGGTCCAAACGAAGCTGCTCCGCCATCGCGTGCACGTCGAGGTCGCGAAGCATCTCGAGCACGGCCTCGCCGCCCATGCGCGCTTCGAACGCGTCGTCGCCATACTCGTCGAGCATGTCGTGGAATCGATCCTCGGTGAGGATCTCCCCGCGCTCGAGCGGCGTCTCCTTGGGGTCGAGCACCACATAGCTCTCGCAGTAGAGCACGCGCTCGAGGTCCTTCAGCGTGATGTCGAGAATCGCGCCGATGCGGCTCGGAAGGCTCTTGAGGAACCAGATGTGTGCCACCGGCGTCGCCAGGGTGATGTGACCCAAACGCTCACGGCGGACCTTGCTCTGAATGACCTCGACGCCGCACTTCTCGCAGACGATGCCGCGGTGCTTCATGCGCTTGTACTTGCCGCAGATGCACTCGTAATCTTTGACGGGTCCGAAGATCTTCGCGCAGAACAGGCCATCTCGTTCGGGCTTGAACGTACGGTAGTTGATCGTCTCTGGCTTTTTGACTTCGCCATGGGACCATTCGCGGATCTTTTCCGGCGACGCTAGCGAAATCCGAATCGCCGAAAAGGCCAGCGGGTCTTTCGGCTTTTCGAAGAAGCTGAAGATATCCTTCAGGACTTACTCTTCCTCCGCAGCAAGGACGTCATCCGACCTGCGCCCCAGTTGACTCGTCTCAACCAACTCGACGTTCAGGCAGAGTGCCTGAAGCTCCTTCATGAGGACGTTAAAGCTCTCCGGCAGTCCGGCTTCGAGCGA
>CALJYC010000120.1 GCA_937984275.1 uncultured bacterium
GCCATCCGGTCGCGCCTGCGACCAAACCACCTTCGCGTGCTCGATCGTCTCGTGGTCTGGCGCCGTTCGAACTCGCAGCGTGCAGACGTGGTCGACGGGCACGCCCATGTCCACCGCGATTCGAAGACCGCCAACGCTCGCGTTGATCGCCAAGCCCGAGCCTCGCGCCGGTGCCAAGAGCTCGATCTCCGCATCGAGAGCCCATCGACGGAAGCGCCGCCGAGCACCGCGATGGACAGCGGCGTCAGCGCCACCCTTCGGTAAGATCGAAGAGAGTCTGTCGACAACGGGCGTCAAAGCACTGCGGAATGTAACGAAGCGTGTGAATGTTGGCTAGCGCTTTCTTCCCGCGTTTGCAGCAAAAACGATCGCTCACTTACCCTTCGGGGGGAGACCCCCTACCCAGTTGTTGGGTCGCATACCAAAGCACGCTGAGCCCATCCAACCGATCCGATCGGTGCATCGACCTCTGTGAACGCCGCGGCTGATTTGCGCACCCCGTGTCGACGGTGGTACGTTCCTCGACCCGAAGCGTGTGCTTTCTGTGAGTGGGTGGAGGAAACGCTGACAATTCAGGACATTCAGCAGGCGCTTTCAGACGCCGGAGTGGAGATTTACCGGACCGACGATCGAGAGCTCCAGATCGCCGAACGCGTGCGGCTTCACATCATGGACTCCGGAGTCCGGGTCGTCCTGAACGGCGGACTGGTCGTACAATTTACCGCCCGCACTCAGCGCTCGGACGCCCCGTCCGCCCACGCGGAAGATCTATTCCGGCGAGTGCGTGAAGAGGTGGGCGAGCAAGCAGGCACTCGCGGCTACCAAGAAGCTCACGCCGAAATTGTCGAGGTGAAAGACCCCGTCGACGAAGCTCGTGTGCTCGACGTCTGGCACGAGGTCACCTATCGCAAGCCGCTCGCAGCAATCGCTGACGCCGTTGCCGAAGTTCGCTGGGCGCTCGACCTCGAAAAGTACGTCCGGCCCTGAGCGCTAACTCGCAGCCGCCGTCGCGATCCCAGTCGCAGTCCCAGTCGTAGTCAAAGCAAGGTCCTGGCCCACCTTGACGTTCTCGGCGAACGGCCCGCGCGGCCCGAGACGCAAATCGTACTCGACTTCTTGTCCCTCGCGCAGCGTACGGTAGCCGTCGCCCGTGATCTGGGAATAGTGCACGAAGACATCAGACCCATCGCGACCAGCGATGAAGCCCCAGCCCTTCGCGTTGTTGAACCACTTGACCAATCCTGCTTCCATGACCTGTGAACCTCGATGAGAGACCACTGTGTTGCCCCCGGTCGAATAGGAACATCTAAAGTCCATGGGTTTTCGTCAAGTGCAATTGATGTGAGCGGCTACGGGTACAGGCGCACGACTCGCCACGCCTCGCCATCTCGTTGGTACAGCCAGCGATCGTGCAACCGATCATCGCGGTTCTGCCAGAATTCAACTGCGGTTGGCGCGACGCGGTAGCCGCCCCAGAACGGGGGACGCGGAACCGAAACATTCTCGAAACGTTTGGAGGTTTCCAACACGGCGGCCTCGAGGGATTCCGGTTTGTCGAGCAACGCGCTTTGGCGAGATGCCCATGCCCCGACCTGACTTCCTCGGTCACGGCTCACGAAGTAATCATCGGCTTCCTCGTCGGAGACCCGTGCGACCGGGCCGCGCACGCGCACCTGCACACCCGTCGTGTGCCAATGGAACGCGATCTCGGCGTGGGGGTTCTCGGAGAGGTGCCTGGCCTTGGCGCTTTGGAAGTTTGTGAAGAAGACGAACCCGTCGTCATCGAAGCCCTTCAGCAGGACGAAGCGCACGGCGGGTCGGCCTTCTCCGTCCGCCGTGGCCAATGCACAACGGCTCACCTCGAACGGCTCAGTCGCTCCCGCGCGCTCGTATTCACGAGCAAAACGCGTGATCGGGTCGTCTGGGGTCATCGGGGTGGGGGCTTCTGCAAGTGCTTGTGGGCAATGTCCGCCCAAGAACCCTCCGGCTCGAGCGCGAGATACTGTTCCCAATGGGGACGTGCAGCCGCCCGCTCGTTCTGCTCTTCGAGCGCCATCGCCAAATTGAAGTGCGCGTCCGCAAACGAGGGGTCGCTCTTGAGCGCCGCGCGAAACGAGACGATCGCCTCCTCCACCTCATCACGCTCGAAGTGGAGAAACCCCAAGTTGTAGAGCGCCTCCGGCTGTTCGGGGTCGCATTCGAGCGCGCGCCGGTAGTAATGCTCAGCGGGTTCGAGCTGCTCGCGGCGGTACTCCAGGTTTCCGAGATTCGTCAGCGCATTTGAGAGGGTCGGGTCGAGCGACAACGCTTTCTTGTACGCCTGTTCGGCTTGGTCGTAGGTTTGCTCGTCCTCGTCGAAGCGGCAGCCTTCGAGGTAGTGCTCATAGGCGCGAGAGCGATCGTCGTGATCGAAATGCAGCAACCGAATCACATCCGACTCTAGGCCGTCGATGCGGAAGTCGAGCACCGCCTGACCGGTCGTCGGTTCGTAGGTGCCAGCGTCATCTTGCACGAGGACCGTCCTTCCATCCGCGAGGACGCGGAGCTCAGACAACGGCCGCGTGGTCTTTGGGAACGCCTCGCGCAGCGACTCGACCGACCGGCGAACCTGCTGAAGAGGCACCCCCTGTTTGAGAAGCCCCTTTGCGGCGCGCACGCCGACCAGGTCCTGGAAGGTGTAATAGTTGCGACCCGCGACTCGTGCGGAAGGGCCCAGCAACCCGGAACGGTGCCAGTACCGAAGCCGCGATGGCCGGTAGCCGAACAGCCGCGCTACCTCGGCGACCGTGTACAGGCCCGCGCGCGGATCGCTCCGTGGGGGAGCAGGTTGTGAGGGGGCCGGCTCCAGGCTCGCGGTCCGGGTCAATTTGCCATCCGCCCCGAAACCAACGCGAATCACGTTGTCCCGATCACTGCTTTCGTTCAACTCGTTCTCCCTGCGTGAGAATAGGCCGCCCCGGCCTCCATGCAAGCGTCGATGTCTGGCGGACGGACCGACTCGGGCGGTGCTAGGCTCCCGTCATGGCACACCCACCGGCAGCCGGTCCCATCGCGTTTCTCTCCGACGTGCACGGAAATCTCACTGCCCTCAACGTCGTGCTAGCAGAGCTCGAACGCTTCGATGTGAAGCGCCTGTACGTCGCCGGTGACCTGCTCCTCGGCGGCGATGAGCCCCTCGAGGTCTGGCACCGCCTACAGGCCCTGGGCGCAACCTGCACCCGTGGTCCCTCCGACCTGGCGCTCGGTTCGGTCGACCCCGGAAGCCTCGTTCCGATCGACGAGGAGCAACGTCGTCAAGCCCGTCTGTTTGCGGACACACGAGGGGCGATCGGCGACCTCGTCGCGGAACGGCTTCGCCGACTGCCCGAACAGCAACGGATACCACTCGTCGACGGCCGCGAG
>CALJYC010000121.1 GCA_937984275.1 uncultured bacterium
CTTTGGACAGGCGCGCCTTGACCGGCGCACGCCCCATCCAGGTGCCATCGACCCACACATTGCCCCACGGCTGAACCACAACGTGGAGCCAGCCCTTGGCCACCCGCGCCGGTTGCTGCGGCACTGGCGCTGGCGCTGGCGCTGGCGCTGGCGCTGACACTGACTCTGGCGCTGACTCTGGCACTGTCACTGGCACTGGCGCTGACGCTGGCACTGACACTTGGGCCCGCTGCTCGAGCCACTGTGTTCCCGCGACAGCCGCCACCAAGCTCGCCATCAAAGCGCTTGCTAGCATCAGGGCGCGGCCCGCCTTTCGAGATCTTCCGGGCGGCGGCGCAGTCTTCTCGCCTGTGAGTGGTGGCTCAACGTTCGGCGGGCGGCTGAGCTCCGTGTCGCGTTCCTCTTCGCGCGCGCGGACGTGTAGGCGTGCCTTTGATCCCCCACGGAGGCCTTCGACCGTCGCAGCCAGTTCCCGTCGAACGTTCGGCGAAGGCGCCACGGTGGCGAGCTCCTCGATGAGCCGCGTTGCGCTCGGCGTGCGGGCGTCCGGATCGACCTCGATCAAACGTTCGATCACCTCCCGCAGCGACGCCGGAACATCCCCCGCAACGTCGGCGAGCGATCGACGGTCGCCATCCAGGATCTTCTGCATCGTCTCGACATCGTGCGCGCCGTCGAAGGGGCGAACCCCGGCAACCGCTTCGAACAGCACGACGCCGAGAGAGAACAGATCCGCTCGCCCGTCAGTGGTCTCGCCGCGCATGTGTTCGGGAGACATGTAGGGGATCTTCCCCTTTGCGCTTCGGCTTGCTGTCGCCGCCGCGTTGTCGATCGCTTTTGCAATTCCAAAGTCTGCGAGCTTCGCTTCGCCCGACCGGCTCAGCAGAATGTTGGAGGGAGAGATGTCGCGGTGAACCAGGCTTCCGTGCACGTGCTCGAGCGCGTGCGCCAAGTCCATCCCGATCATCGCCACTGTGTCCGGGGACAGTTTCTCGGAGGGAGAAGACTTGAGCAAGGACCGAAGGTCCACGCCGTCGACGAGCTCGAGCGTCATGTAGTGCACGCCGTCGACTTCGCCGAAGTCGATCACACCGACGATGTTGGTGTGGCGCAGTTGTGCGGCGAGCTTGGCTTCACGCTGAAACCGGGAAACGAACTCGTCGTCATCACTGAACGCAGGAAGCACTCGCTTCAAGCACACCCGCTGCTCGAACCCGCCCGCCGCCGCGCGCGTCGCTTCGAAGGTCTCCGCCATACCGCCCACGCCGAGACGGCGCACCAGGTGGTAAGGACCAAACTCTCGTGGCTCACCGGCCATCCATTAGGAGACTAGCACCATTGCGAAAGCGCTGGCGCCCCCACCGCCGGCAATGCAGGCTCCTGCGCTACTGATGAAGGCAGCGTCAGGTCCATCCAAAGGCGTCGACCGCGCCATCTTTCAGCGCCTCTTCGATCTGGCGATGCCGATCGTCGGCCTGAACGTGCTCAGCGTCCTCACGCTTGCCGTGGACACCGCGATGTGCGGCCGTCTCGTCGACGCGGAAGAGGCGCTGACGGCGCTCGGCTTTGCCGGTCAGCTCATCTTCTTGTTGATGGTGGCGATGCTCGGGCTGACCGTTGGAACCGTTGCTTTCATCGCGCGCGCTCACGGCGCCGGCGGTTCCGAACGCATCAATCACGTGCTCCACCAGAGCATTCTCCTCACTTACGCAGTGTCGATCGCGGTGGCGATCGTCGGGAACCTCGGTGCGGGCGTTGCGATGGAGTGGCTTGGGGCCGATGCGACGGTTCGCGATCTCGCGGTGGGCTACTTGCGGCCGCTTCTCACGTTCACCGTGTTCTTCTACTTGAACATGCTCTTCGCCGCGGCGCTGCGCGCGGTCGGCAACACCATGTTGCCCTTCATGATCGCGTTGGTCAGCAACCTTCTCAACATCGTCTTGAACTACGGGCTCATCTTGGGGCGACTCGGTCTTCCGGCGATGGGCGTTCGAGGCGCTGCCTGGGGGACGGTCGTCGCGCAAGCCGTCGCCGTCGTATTGATGGTGATCATCTTGCGGCGCGATGTCGTGCATGGCGTACGCGCACGTATTCACTTGGCTCGGATCGACCGGCCGCTCGCCAACGATCTCTTTCGGGTCGGAGCGCCGGCGGCGCTCGATATGCTGATCCTCAACGTGGCCTTCCTCTCGGTGGTCGGCATGCTGGCGCGGGTCGCTCAAGTGGCCGTCGCAGCGCACGGCATCGGTCTCCGAGTTCAGTCGTTGGCGTTCGTGCCAGGCTTAGGCGTCTCACAGGCAATCGGGGCGATGGTCGGCAACGCACTCGGGGCCGGCAACGTGCGCGAGGCGCGCCAAGTCGTGCACGGAGGGATGATCCTATCGACCGCCATCATGACCGTTCTCGGTCTATCGATCGTGTTCGGCGCCGAGCCGATCATTGCAATCTTCGACGTAGACCCCGCGACCGAGCTCGGGCGTTATTCGGTACTCTGGATGCAGGTGCTCGGTTGGGGCATGCCGATCGTCGGCATCCACATCGCACTGATCGGGATGCTGCGCGGGGCCGGGGCAACCAACACCAGCCTGATGATCAACATCGTCGGCACCGTGATCATTCAAGTCCCACTCAGCTGGTTCCTAGGGTTTGTCGTGGGGTGGGGCGCTTTCGGAATCTGGGTGGCTCTGCCTATTTCGTTCGTGGTCCGTCTGGGCCTGGGCATTCGCGCCTACCGACAGGGGGCGTGGGCACGGGCCGGTGCGACCATCTGAGACATCGCCGGTCTGCAGGGATTTCTCCGCGACCGGCTCTTTTGATAACCTGTGGGCATGATCAACGCCTTGATTAGGGCGGTGTATCGAGTGGCGCATTGGGGGTTACGGCTCCTCTGGTTCATTCGGCGGCCGGAAACGAGCGGGGCACTCGTTGCAGTGTGGCACCACGGCCGCGTCCTACTCGTAAAGAATTCCTACCGACCGCAGCTCACCCTGCCGGGGGGATATATCAGGCCGCGCGAGGAGCGCCGGACGGCGGCCGCGCGCGAGCTCCGAGAAGAGGTCGGCATCCAGGTGCAGCCCAAGCGGTTGGTGCACGCCTACCATGGCACGCACCTCTTCGAGCACCGCCAAGACACGCTCGACATCTACGAGCTCGAGATGGATGCCGCGCCAAACGTACGAGTCGACAATCGTGAGGTGGTGCGGGCCGAGTTCCACACTCCCGATGAAGCGCTCGGCATGGAGATCGTGCCGCACCTCGAGGAGTACCTCTCGCGGCGAATCGAAAGGGAAGCCGATTGAGCCCGATCAATCCCCACGAGGCGCTCGCTTGCGAAGCGCTCCGACTTCACGAGCGCTACCACCGCGAGCTCATCGAGCGCTTTTCGGTCTGTCCTTGGGCCAAACCCGCGCGCGCCGACGGCCGCACCAGAGCCCACGTCATCGTCGATGCATCGTGCAGCCCCGAGGAGCTCATGCCGGTGCTGGCACGCTGGGCCGCTGACCGGACGGTGGACGTCGCATTCTTAATCGCGCCGCGCTTCGCTGGTGATGCGGACGCCTTTGCGGACTGGGCGGTCTCGATCGGCGACCAACAACGCGAAGAGTTCCTGACCGCGCCGTTCTACCCGAGCGCTCCCGATTCTGCGGGAGCGATCCATTTCTTACGTCAAACCCCGGACCCCACGGTGCAACTCGTCCGCAGAAGCCGCTTAGAAGAAATTCGGGCACAAGACCCGCCGCACTACACCGATATCTTTGATTTGAATCTACGCGAGCTCGAGGCAGAGAAGGCACCGCGCACCGTTGCCGCATCGGTGCTGACCCACAACGAACGAATGATCGAGCGCGAGGGAAGGCCGGAGATCCGCGCGATTTTGGATGATATCAGGGAGGACCGGGATCGAACGTACGCGAAGCTGCTCCCCCTTCTGTAGCAGTGCCAGTTTAGTTACACCGCCCGCCCACCCCCACCCGTAATCCTCCCTGCCGCGCCCGTCGCTTCGCTTGGGCTTGGCGGCGCATTCGCGCCGGGCTTCGCCCTGCGGGCTCGCGCTGCCGCCGGTGTGCCGGGGGCAGTGTCGGCGCCAGTGCCTAGCGGCCCAGCCTCCGTTGAATGTAGCCAGACGACACCACGCCCCAGCCAGCCCCAACGATCAATCCACCGGTGTGTACCCAGTTTGCGATGGGTCCGACCCAGCCGGTGAAACCGAGGCCCAGCCAGATCAGCATGAACGTCACCAGCTGCTGTGGAAGTCGGTAGGGGAAGCTTGGGTCGAGGCGGCCTCGGAGCCAGATAAAGGCGAACAAGGCGTAGACCACGCCGGACATGCCGCCGAAGATCGTTGGGCCGGAGATTGCGTATTCGAGCACGTGCGAGAAGGCCGCTGTCACGAGAACGAAGACCAACAGGTAGCGCGAGGAGAACACGCGTTCGATCGCGGTGCCGAGGTCTTTCAGCCACCACAAGTTGAAAATGATGTGCATGAAGCCGAAGTGCAGGAACATCGGCGTGAACAGGCGCCAGGGCTGCCCGGTCCAGATGGCGCTGACGTTGCCGAACACGAAGCCACCCCTCACCGACACGAGCGGCGTGAAGGTGAAGAAGCGCACGATCTCCATCTTTTCGCCCATGCCCGTCAGAAGAAACACGACGACACAGATCAGCATCAAGCCGGCGGTCACCGTTCCGATCCGCATGTTCTGCTTCGCTTCGATCTGCTTTCGAATCTTTTCGGTGCGCGTTTTGAGTCGCTCGTCGGCCTTGGCTTCTTGGCGGCGCTGAGCTCGGGCCTTACGCGCCATGTCGGAGAAATGGCTCGAGCTCGGATCAAACCCGTTGAGAAAGGCGCGCGCTTTCTCCATCTGCTCTTCGTCGTGAACCCAAACCGCAAAAGCGCTGTCTCGCGTCTCCTTGATCGTCGTCGGCACACCGTCCGCGTACAGCGCGTCCCCGAGGGTCTTCGCCTCGGCGTGGTCGGCTACAGTCGTCAGCAGGCGCATGGCGGGGCGGAGTGTAGCCGCTTCGATCGGTGTTTCAATCGCCGCGGACGACGGCGTACATCACGCAGTCGCGGGGAACGTCGGACCGGTTGGGATGGTTTCCGTATTGCCGTAGCCGTCCTTCGTACTGCATCCCCACCTTTTCCATGACCCTCGACGACCGGGTGTTTTCTTCGTCGCAAAGTGCCTGGACGCGCGCGATCCGGTCGTCTTCGAAGGCTGCCCGGCACACTTGCTTCATCGCTTCGGGCATGTACCCCTCGCCCCAGAAGGCACTTCCGAGTGCGAATCCGATCTCCGCGCGGTGGAAGTGGACCGTGCAGCCGATCGTCCCCAACAGCATACCGTCTTTCTTGCGCTCAATGAGCCACATGCGGTGACCCATGCGGAGGTCCCAGGCGTCGATCGCCTGCTGGAAGTGCTCCCGCGTCTGCGCGGGGCTCGCGTGGGCGGTCCACGTGAGGTAGCGGGTGATCTTCGCGTCGCTCGCGTACGACTCGAACGCGGCTTCAGCATCTTCGACGGTTGGACGCCGCAGCACGAGCCGCGTCGTTTCCAACTCTTCGGGTGGGAACTCCACGTTGCGCGTATAGCACGGGCTTTGATAGGTTGCGGCCAATGCCGAGCCAGGAGCCACTCGACGATGCGGTACTGCGCCTGTGTGAGCAGCTCGGGTATTCCTTTGCGGACAAGAGGCTTTTGCTCGACGCGCTCACCCACCGCTCATTCAAGAACGAGCGGCCCGACGTTGCACTAGCCGACAACGAACGCCTCGAGTTCCTCGGTGACGCGGTGGTTGGGCTCGTTGTCGCATCACTGGTGTACGTCCAGTTTCCCGATGCCGACGAGGGCGAGCTCACACGGCGGCGAGCCGACTTGGTGAGCGAGAAAGGGCTTTTTGAAACAGCGGAGGCAATCGGCATCGGCGATGCGATGCGGCTTGGCAAGGGCGAGGAGAAGTCGGGCGGCCGCTCCAAGTCGAGGCTGCTCGCGAGCGCCCTCGAAGCCTGTGTCGGCGCGATCTACCGCGATGGTGGAGTGGATGCGGCTTTTGCCGCGGCCCGCAGGATCTTCGAGCCACGATTACACACCAGCGCGCCTGGCCACCGAGATGCCAAGTCGCGCGCACAGGAATGGGCGCAAGCGCATCTCGGCGGGACGCCGAGCTACCGATTGCTCGGAACCGAGGGGCCCGACCACGAACGAAAGTTCACCGTCGCTCTGGAGCTCCATGAGGAGGAGGTCGCGACCGGCGCCGGCCGCTCGAAGATCGAAGCCGAGCAAGCCGCCGCTCAAACGGCGCTAGACAAGTGGGCCCTACCGTCTGATCCAATTACTTAGTGTGCGAGAGATTTTCGTTCGTGGTCGAGCGCGCCCACAGGAGCGTAGTGAGAGGCACTCCACAAGTGGGCCCCCACGTCTGATCTAACTACGTAGTGTGCGAGAGATTTTTTCTTGTGGTCGAGCGCGCCCGCAGGAGCGTAGTGAGAGGCACTCATGTACCTCGCAGGGAGCGAACGAGGAGGAAAGCCGACCACACGCGAAAAGATCCGCATACAAACTAGACGGCGCGGGAGGCGGCGTATGCTTCTAGCCGCGCGTGCGCCCAGTCGACGTCGCGCTGCAGCTCGTTGTAC
>CALJYC010000122.1 GCA_937984275.1 uncultured bacterium
CTGACGCTCGGGCTGGCACGCTGCTACTGGGCCTCGATCCCGTACCCCCGCAGTTTGCGCTGGAGGGTTCTTCGGTCGATCCCCAGCGACGCCGCCGCCTTCGTGATATTGCCGTCCATTTCCCGCAACACTTGCTCGATGTGATCGCGTTCGACGTCAGCCAGGCTCGTGCGACCGGTCTGGACCGTGGATTGCGGTGGCGTGGAGTCGCGGGCGTTGCCGAAGATGCTCGCCGCGATCATGCGACGGGTCAGATCGGCTCCGATGGTGTCGGAGATGGCGAATAGTGACGCCCGGCGGAGCACGTTGAGGAGCTCTCGGACGTTGCCGGGCCAGTCGTACTCCCGAAGTGCGGCTAGCGCTTCGGGGTCGAGAGTGAGGTCGCTTTTTCCGAGCCGGGCGAGCAGATGCGCCGCAAGCGGCTCAATGTCTTGTGGGCGCTCGCGCAGCGGTCGAATCAGAATTGGAAAGACCTGCAGGCGAAAGTAGAGGTCCTCTCGGAACGTGCCAGCTTGCGTTTCGGCCCAAAGGTCGCGGTTGGTCGCCGCGACGATTCGCACGTCGACCTCGGTTTCGCCGGACTCGCCCACGGGACGGATGGTTTTCATTTCGATTGCGCGTAGCAGCTTCGCCTGGCTTTCGAGGGGAAGCTCGGCAAGCTCATCGATGAACAGAGTGCCTCCGGCCGCCTCTCGAAAGAGCCCTGCCCTATCGTTCTGCGCTCCGGTAAACGCCCCGCGTTTGTGTCCGAATAGCTCGCTCTCGAATAGCTCACGCGGAACACAAGCCGCGTTCATCGCGACGAACGGGCGCGACGCGCGATTGCTGTGCGCGTGAATCTGGCGCGCGACGACCTCTTTGCCGGTGCCCGTCTCGCCGAAAACGAGGACTGTGTCATCGGTCGGCGCGACGGTGCGCACGAACTCCTGGACCTCGTCGATGACCGGGCTTGCCCCGACCAATGGAATGGCTTGTGGAAGCGCCCCGGGCTCGGCGCGCCCCCGTTCTAGTAGCGCTTGGCGAAGCAAAGGCCTCAGCATGTCGGCATCGACCGGCTTCTCGAGAAAGGAAAACGCCCCGAGCTGCATCGCCTCGACCGCGGCTTTCACGGTGCCGTGTCCCGTCAACACGATGATGCTCGTCGGGATTGGTCCGCATCGCCGTAGCACCTCCAGCCCGTCGATGCCCTTCATCTTCAAGTCGAGGAGTGCGACATCCGGCGGCTCCCCGTTGTTGAGCACCTCGACCGCTTCCTCTCCGCTGCTCGCCTCCGAGATCGCGTAGCCGGCACGCCGCAACGCCTTCGCCATTGCGAAGCGAAAGGACGCATCATCGTCGATGATCAGGACGCTGCCGTTCATGACCAGGGCGCACGGTGATGCACCCCAGGCTCTTTTGCAAGCGACTCCGCCCCAGCCGGAAGCCTCACACGGGCACTGGCACCCCTCTGATCGCGGTTCTCGATCGCAAGGTCACCGCCCATGGTTTGAACGAGCATGTACGACGCGTACAGGCCGAGGCCCGTGCCCTCGCCAGGGGGTTTTGTCGTCGCGAACGGCTCGAAGAGGTGTCCTTCGATATCGGGGTGTATCCCAGCACCTTCGTCCTCGACGACGATCTCGACAGCGGAACCACGTCGCTGTGCGGACACCCACACGCATTGACGTCCTGCTTCGCGATTCGCGTCTGCGGCGTTTTGAATCAGGTTCACGAGCACTTGCAGCAGTCGGTCGGGATCAGCGGCGACGACCAAGTCTTGGAGCGAGTCGCTGATGTCGAGCTCCGGGCCGTCCTCGCGTGCGCCTGCAAACACGAGTGCCCGCGCGCGCTCTACGATGGGGAGTAGAGGAGCAGAGGAGTTCAATCTAAGCTGCGGAAGGGTCCCCCCGGTCAACAGCGAATGAGTGATGCGACCGAGACGCCCGGTCTCGTCGCGGATGAGCGCGGCGGATTCGGCGAGGTCGGACTGCAGCGCATCATCGCCGCCAAGTGACCGAATCGCCTCTCGCATGTCTGCGGCCAGCGTCCGAATCGTGGCCAGTGGTGTGTTGAGCTCGTGAGCCACCCCCTGTGCGACGCGCCCGAGGCTCGCCAAGCGTTCCGCGTGAAGCAGGCGGCGTTCGGCGAGGTGCGATTGAGTTCGGTCGACGTACAGGTTCATGATGCGTGGCGGCTCGTCGCCGCGGGAAGCCAATGGAAAGGACAGCATTTCGTACCATCGGTCGCCAACCGTGAAGCGGCATCGCCCTTCGAGGCCCTCGTCCCGGGCGCGCCAGACGGGACACAGACCGGAGGGTTGGATCTCGCACCCGCGATCTGCGACCGGGCACTCCCATGTGCCTTGCATACTGGGGCTCGGCGCGAGTTGGTCGGCGAGGCGATTGCGCCACTCGATGTGACCATCGGGAGAAACGACCTCCAGCCCCGCTTCGAGCTCGTCGAGTGTATTGGAGATGACTTGGTACTCGAGCTCCGCTTGGTCTCGGGCTCTCCCCAGCGCTTGCTCCCGGTCACGCAGCTCGCGCACGGCATGAAGCACGACGTACGCCACGGCCGCCACGGTCGTCGTGAACGCTGCAACGTTGCCGATGGTGTCCCACGGCGGAGCGGGCTCCCAGGTTCCGATCTTCAGCGCAGGTACCCAGTCAGTCAGGGCAAGGAAGCCCGCGGCGGCCAGCGCAGCAGCAGTGGCAACGAGGGTGGCTCCGGGCCCTCCCAAGATTCCGATGAGCGCGAGGTGAAAAACGTAGAAGCCGATGAACGGTGAGGTGATGCCTCCCGCCGCCCACAAGACGACCGTGAGCATGACGAGGTCTACGAGCGCTTGAGAGACGGCCGCTCTCTTGCCGGTCCCAAGGCCGGACGCTCGCCTCGACAGCAAATAGTTATAAATGCTGCCGAGGACTACGACGATCAACAAGACAGGCCACGCAACACCGGGGAAGTAGCCGGCCCGAGCCAACCCCGTCGCCACGAGGACGCCCGCCATGGCGACCCATCTCAGATTGATCAACCAACGAATGCGGTCAGCGCCGAAATCGTCTCGTTCGCGAACGTCGGCGAACACGCTCGGGCGACTGGGTTCCTCGGCCATCATGGCTTCCTCGGTTTTGGGGTCGATCGCGTCCGCCGGCCAGGGTACAACGAGCCGACCCGCCGATGGCGAACGAATCAAACGACAGAAAGGTGATCATTGCCATCCTTCTGACGTCGACGCTGCTGACGATGCTCGGCATCGCCGGGGTCCTCAGGGGGGCCTACGACCTGTCTCTGGCTCCACTTCCCGAGGACGTTCGTGAGCTTTACGAGCCGGAGGCCGAAGTCACCGACGCGGAGATACAGCTCCTCGAAGCCCAGGTGAGCAACCCATATCGCCGGCCGATGGCCGCTGCCAATGTCGTGGTGTCGGCGTTGGTGCTCATCGGTAGCTTCATGTTGAGCTGGCGCCGCAAGCTTGCGCTTTGGTGGATTAAGCAGGCGGTGGTGGCGAAGCTAATTTGGATCGCCGCATACACCGTCTCACTCGTCTCTCACGTAAAGCTGACCTTTGCGCCATTGCCTCTCGAACACCCGGGCGGAGCTCTCCCGGAGGTCATCGGCGGCGTGATCCTCGTCAGCGCGTTTAGCGGCGCGCTACACGTCGCAGCCGCCTACCGAGCCACACGGCCAGACATCGGCCAGTTCATCGAGTCGACCACTAAAAGCTGATGCGTCGCATGATGGCGCGTGGCAGCGCTCGGATGATCGCCATGATGAGCCGCCACGGTGCCGGTGCATACACGACTGGTGCGCCGCGATCGATCGCGCTGAGCACCCGCTCGGCGACTCCGTCAGGCTCGCCAGCGAACGGCGGCGGTTCTAGACCCGCTGTCATGCTCGTTTTGACGAAGCCAGGTTTGACGGTGATTACCCGCAGGCCCTCCGCGCGGTGTTTGTGATCCAACCCCTCGAGGTAGCGCGTTAGGCCCGCCTTGGCCGCCCCGTAGATGATCACCGGCTTACGCCCGCGTTCTCCGGCGACTGAGCTGAACACGCACAAGGTGCCGCCACCTTCTTCGAGCAGCGCCTTCTTCGCTGCCTCGCAAAACATGACCGTGTTGGAGAAATTGATGCGAACCAACCGCTCGGCGAGCGCAGCATCGGCTTCGAGCTCCTCTTGAGTGGCGAACACTGCGGCGGTCACGACGACGGCGTCCAGCCCTTCGAGCGCCTCTCGGGCAGCATCGATGGCGGGAGCAAACGTGTCGGGCTTCTCGAGGTCGCACGCCACGCTCGGCACAGGGGGAATCGCGCCCCGTACGCTCAGGTCAGCCGCGCTGCGCTCGAGGTCGGCGCTGTTTCGGCCGAGGAGGCAAATCGTGTCTCCACGCTCCGCCATCAGGCGCGCGAGCGCACGCCCCATCCCCTTGGTTGCACCCAGAAACGCAACTCTCATCTCAGTCCCCCAGCAAGCGCACAGACTGTGCGCTCCGAAATCTACGGTTCGGATCCCAACGATCGCGGATCGCTCTGAACTCGTCGAGTCGAGGCCCTTCCATCGCTTCGAAGTGCTCGCGCCGCGTGAATGAATCCTTCGCGAGGTAGATGCGGCCGCCCTCCTGCAGCACCTGCTCGTTGAGGGCGTCGACGAGATCTTGGGTATCGTCGCGAACGGCGATGTCGAGCGCGAGCGTGATGCCGGGACGGGGGAAAGAGAGAATGCCGCGGCTCTCGCGCCCGAAGTCTTTGATGACGCACAAGAACGAAGCGCCGCCGCGCGTGGTGAGAACGTCGAGCACGCGCCTCGCCGAGCTCCGGCCTGCCTCTCGCGGCAACACACACTGATACTGCGTGAACCCACGACGGCCGTACATGCGGTTCCAAGACCGTATTGCGTCGAGCGGATAGTAGAACGACTCGTGGCTCACGATCCCGCTGGAGCGACGCCGCCATTGCTTACGATAATAGAGCTCGTTGAAGAGCCGGATCGTGAGGCCGCTGAGAACCCACGATGGCCAGTCGAAACGGAGGGTCGGTTGGAAACCCCGCTTGGGCGCGCGGGACGGAGCCTGGTCTGCCTCGGCCCAGCGGCCGGTCATGAGAATTCCGCGCCCCATGTTCTTGCCCCGCGCGAGGCAATCGATCCATCCCATGGTGTACGGCCACTCCAGAGCCGACTCCTCGAGCGCGTCTTGGAACTCGTCGATGTTCTGGATGCGCCGACTTTCCTGCCAGATCCACTGCGAAGGGATTCGATGCATTCCGAACTCGACCTCGAGGATATGACCCGTCAGGCCCATCCCGCCAATCGTCGCGCGGAAGAGGTCGGGATGTTGCTCAGGAGAGCACTCGACGACACGGCCGTCGCCGACACGCATCTTGAGCTTGGTAACGTGGTCGCCAAAGTTCCCGTCCTTGTGCTGGTTCTTTCCATGCACGTCCGCGGCGACCATCCCCCCCAGCGTGACGAACTTCGTGCCTGGAGAAACAGGCGAGAAATAACCGCGAGGCATCAGGAGACGGTTGAGCTCACTCAGCGCGAGCCCCGACTCGGCACGAAAGAGCCCCGTGACCTCGTCGAAGCCTAGAATGCGGTCGGCGAACGTCGTGTTGAGCACGTTCGGCTCGTCGTCCGGCGGCAGAGACGCGTCACCGTACGAGCGGCCGAGCCCTCGCGACAGATTGACGTCAGCGCTGATGCGCTCGAGATCTTCGCCGACGCGCTCGCGCCCTGGAGCCGAGTGCCGGCCCCAACCCGAGAGCGTCGAAAGCGGTGGCTCACGCATGGCGCCGGTAGTGTAGCGCGAGGACGGGCAGGGCCCTAGCGTCCGCTCTTTGGCATGAGCGCCTTGCGAAGCTCATCGGCGCGATCGGTGCGCTCCCACGTGAATGTCTTCTCGGTGCGGCCGAAATGCCCGTAGGCGGCCGTGGGGGCGTAGATCGGCCGGAGAAGGTCCAGGGTGTCGACGATTGCCGCCGGGCGGAAATCAAACAGTTTGGAAACCACCTTGCTGATCTTCTCGTCGGCAACGACGCCGGTGCCAAAGGTCGTCACGTAGACGCCCATTGGCTTCGCAACGCCGATGGCGTAGGCCACCTGGACCTCGCAGCGTGACGCGACCTTGGCGGCAACGATGTTCTTGGCCACGTAGCGGGCGAAATAGGCTGCGCTGCGGTCGACTTTGGAGGGGTCCTTGCCGCTGAAGGCACCACCGCCGTGGCGCCCCATGCCACCGTAGGTGTCGACGATGATTTTGCGCCCAGTCAGGCCGGCGTCGCCGTAGGGACCCCCGACTACGAAGCGCCCGGTCGGGTTGATGTGAAATTTGGTCTTCTTGTCGATCATCTTGGCCGGGAGGGTCGGTTTGATGACCTCCTCAATGATCGCGTCTCTGAGAGCGCGCTGCTTGATGTGTGCCGCGTGCTGCGTCGAAACCACGATCGCATCGAAGCGCCGCGGCTTGTCGTTCTCATACTCGACGGTGACCTGGGTCTTGCCGTCCGGACGAAGCCCCTCGATGATGTTCTTCTTGCGAACCTGCGTCAGCCGGCGCGCCAGCTTGTGGGACAGATCGATCGGCATCGGCATGAGCTGCCGTGTCTCGTTGACGGCATAGCCGAACATGAGTCCCTGATCGCCGGCTCCTTGCTCTTTGCTGGCGCTGGAGTCGACGCCCATCGCGATGTCAGGCGATTGCTGCTCGACAGCGGCGAGGATGCCACACGTGTCGGCATCGAAGCCCATCGAGGAGTCGGTGTAACCAATATCCGCGATCGCCTTTCGCGCGACTTTCGGGATCTCGATGACGGCCTTCGAGGTGACCTCACCGCCACAGACGACGAAGCCGGTCTTGACCATCGTTTCAACCGCAACGCGCGACTTCGGGTCCTGCGCGAGGTACGCATCGAGCAGCGAATCACTGATCTTGTCGCAGATTTTGTCGGGGTGACCCTCGGTCACCGACTCGGAAGTGAACAGGTATTGGCTCATATCTGGCCAGCCTCATATCCGCGACCGTCCCGGGAGTCAATCGGATCGCGGCGAATCCCAACTGCATCACCGGAGAACGGCTCCCGACGGACGTGCTCGCTCGTCCCGGGGCACGGGGGAACACGACACGGGGCTGCGCCGGACGGGGCGGCTTGCAAAGGTGGCCGGATGCACTGGGGGGCGTGGGCCACGCAAGCCGCCCCTCGGAGCTCGCGCCAATCGGACCTGGTTGCTGTCTTACCGATTGTCACTCACACGCC
>CALJYC010000123.1 GCA_937984275.1 uncultured bacterium
TGGAAGGCCAACACCCTCGAATGGACCGCGGAGTCGCCGCCGCCTCATGGCAACTGGCCCGAGCTCCCGAACTGTTACCGAGGCCCTTACGAGTACAGCGTGCCGGGCCGTGAAGAAGACTACTGGCCGCAAGACGTCCCACCGGACACAGCCCCCGCCGAATGACGAGGCACCGATGAGTACGACGAGACCCATAGCAACTACCAGAAGCGCCACGGGCATCCCGACCGGCAAGCTCGCCGTTTGGTGGGTAATTGGCTCGGAGATCGTGATTTTCGGCGGCCTGTTGGCTTCCTACATCATGCACCGCCTCGGCCATCCCGAGTGGGCCGAGTATGCCTCCCACACCAATACGTGGTTTGGCGGCGCTAACACCTTCGTACTGCTGACCTCTTCGCTCTTCGCGGTGCTCGCTCACCATGCGGCGGAGCACGGAGACGGCAAGAAAGCGGCCAAATGGTTGCTCGGCACTTGCGCCGGCGGCCTGGTCTTCCTCTGCATCAAGGCGGTCGAGTGGACCGGTGAGATTCAGCACGGCTACACGATCACGGCCAACGGGTTCTGGCACTTCTATTACACGGCGGCAGGGCTCCACGCGCTCCACGTCATCGCCGGTTGCATCATCATGCTGATCATCGCGCGCGACGCGTGGAAGGGCAAAGAGCTCCAGCGCGTCGAGCTGATCGGCATCTACTGGCACTTCGTCGACATCGTGTGGATTTTCCTCTTCCCGCTGCTCTACATCGCCAAGTGAGGACTGACGATCATGGCTGAACATCAAGACCACGCAGACGATCACGGCCAAGCCTTCTACGTGAAGATCTGGGCGATCCTGCTCGTGCTGCTCATCCTCAGTATTTTGGGCCCGATTGTGGCGCCGCACGTGGCCTTTGGCTTCCTAGAGGCCTGGATGATCACGATGATGACCGCGTTTGGGATTGCGGTCGTCAAGGCGTACCTCGTGGCAGCGAACTTCATGCACCTCAACGTCGAGAAGAAGTACATCACGTACCTGCTAGTGACGATGTTGATGCTCATGTTGCTGTTCTTCGCAGGCACTGCGCCGGATGTGATGGAGCACAAGGGCCAGAACTGGGAGAACGTCGCGGCCGAGGCCGAGATCGAGCGGGCGCTCGAGGCCCAGGGAACCGCTGACGCGCACGGTGAGCACGCCCGGGAACACGAAGACGCCGCGCACTGAGGAAAGGAGGAATCGTTCATGCCTGATGATGCACTAGGTCGCGCTTTCGGCGTGCCGGCCAGGCGCGAACCCGTCCTTCCCAATGGCGTGCTCGGCATGCTGATCTTCGTAGCCACGGAGGTCATGTTCTTTTCCGGCCTGATCAGCGCCTTCGTCATCGGCAAGAGCAACGCCGTCGGCGGTTGGCCTCCGCCCGGACAGCCGCGCCTGCCCGTCGAGGAGACAGCCCTCAATACGGCGGCCCTCCTCGCGAGCGGCGTCGCGCTCTACTTCGCAAACCGGGCCTTCAAGAACGGCTCCCCGAACACCAAGCGCCTCTTGCTGCTCGCGATCGCCCTCGGCGGCTTCTTCGTCGTGTTCCAGGGCGCAGAGTGGGTTGCGCTGATCGGCGAGGGGCTGACGCTCACCTCAGGCCAACTGGGCGGCTTCTTCTACCTCCTCGTCGGTACCCATGCGGTTCACGTCGCGGCGGGGTTCATCATCCTGCTCTACACGTATAGCAAGCTGTCGCACGACGACCTCGACCGCTTCACGTTCTGGCCGGCCCAGGTGTTCTGGTACTTCGTCGTTGGCGTTTGGCCGATTCTCTACTGGCAGGTGTACCTGTGATGCGTTTGGCGCGAGTGAGTGTCGCAGCCGCTGCGGTGGCCGTAGCTTGGCTAGCCGACCTGGCTTACGCGTGTCCCTCGTGCGCGTCGCCGCTCGAAGAGAACAGGCAAGCGTTCGTCGACACGACCGTCTTTCTGACCGTCGTTCCGCTGATGATGATGGGCGGGTTCATCTGGTGGCTTCGCCGCCGGATCCGCGCGATGGAGGACGCCCCTGAGATCGCCGTTCACGAGAACCTGCTGCGCGATGCCGGGCCGTTCTCGAAGGGCCGCTAGAGCCGTTCCCACACGGGCTGGCGGGAGTCGTACGGCCCTCCGCGGAGCTCTTCGCGGCCTGAAACGGCCACCGCAAACCTACGCGCCGCGAACGCCAACAGGAGGCCCGCCGCAACGTCGATGAACCAGTGCCAGCGCAGGAACATCGTGGCGATCATGATGTTGGTGGCCACGAAGGCCAAAATCGGCCAGAGCCATCGGAAGGGCTGCGTGTGCCGATAGGCAAACGCGTGCAGCGCGAAAAAGGTTGGGTACGCGGTGTGTAACGAGGGAAAGATATCCAGCTGTGCGCCGGCGGTGGCCACGGCGAGCTCGACCTGGTTCCACCAGAATCCACCCTGCAGCGGCTGGTCGAACGCGATCGTCGCGACTGGCCCAGCGCCCGGCACGACGGTGTACAGGAAGTGTCCCAGCGCCACGACTAGCGAGGCGCCGGTCAGGAGTTCCTGCTGGCGCCTGCCTCGGTCGACGAGGAGCGAAGGGACCAGGATGAGGAGCATGACCAGGAAGTAGCTGAAGTAGAAGAACGACAACCACTCGACGACTGGTTCGACGTTCCAGGCCTCCATCCAAATCGAAGGTGTGGTGCCCAGAAACCAACGGTCGATCGCGAACAACCGATGATCCATGAGCTCGGGTTGGAGCGCCGGGAGCAGGATTCGCATCTCGAGGTACGACAGCACTAACGGCATGAACAGGCCGAGGCGGTATGTCAGCGCTCGTGCTCGCCGGTCGCGAATCACCTCGCCGCGAGTGAGCAACAGCGAGCACGCAGTGATGAGGAAGAGAGCGAGAGCCAGCCGGCGCGCGACGATGGCGTCGGGGCTGTCGGGGGCGATCGATACACGCAGGAAGAGGTAGGCGTGAAGCGCTAGCGCGATCACGTCCTGCACCGCGAGGTTCTGGGTGGTGACCCCGATGGCCGTGCGCGCCCGCTCAGCGACGTTCCGAGTGAGTTCCAGCATGCGAGTTCAGGTGGCACGAAGTGTGTCGATACTGCGATTCCAATGCAACCATCTCGCCACTCCAAGCGCAGTAGAGCAATTCACCCTAAAGGCGGAGCCGCTTGAGCAGCAGACGCGACGGGAAACCTGGGTTACACCTCGCCCCATGGAAGAGGCCCCGCCTAAGCGCACGTCCATCCGAGACGACGCATTCAATCTGCCCAACCTTTTGACGATGCTTCGCATCGCCCTGATCCCCGGCGTGCTCTGGCTTCTCTGGGACGGCACGCCCCGGGCCAACTTCTGGGCCGCGATGCTCTACATCGGGACTGCGCTCACCGATCTCATCGACGGGTACCTTGCTCGCAAGTGGGGGCAAATCAGCGTGCTCGGGAAGTTCCTCGATCCACTGGCGGACAAGCTCCTCGTGATGGCGACGTTGATCTTCCTCGCGTACCTCGGCCGGATGCCGTTCCTCGGTGTCGTCGCGGTGATCATCATGCTCGGCCGCGAGCTCGCCGTCACCGCGCTTCGTACGATCGCGATGAGTGAAGGTGTCGTGATGGCCGCGATGCGAACCGGCAAGGACAAGACCGCCCTGCAAATGGTCGCTATCCTGATGCTCATCGTGCACCAGCGTTACACGATCTACTTCGGGTTCTATCAAACCGAGTTCGACTTTGCGCAGGTCGGTTTGGTGCTCCTCTATTTGAGCCTCGCGTTGGCTCTGTTGAGTGCCGGTGAGTACGTCAAGCTCTTCGTCGATGCAGTCGACGCGAAAGACGAGCGTCTCACGCAAGCTACGTCGTGACTGGGCAGGCGGGAACCTTGACGGTCGAGGCGCGCGCGTCGCGGCACGTCGTCGGCCGCGTCGTGCGCGGAAGCGGTCTGCAGGACGCGTTGCGCAAGCTGGTCGGCGAGTACGACCTTCGAACCGCGTGGGTCAGCGCGATCGGTGCGTTCGAATGGGTCGAGCTCACCGAATACAATCAATCCGATCGCCGCTACGAAGAGGCGCATCGTTTCGAACGCTGCGAGCTCCTGTCTATGCAGGGGAACCTCTCCGAGCGCGACGGTGAGCCGTTTTGGCATCTTCATGCGACCATTTCTTTGAGGGAAGGGGACCGTGACGTGACCTATGGAGGGCACGTCGTCGACGGCTCGGTCTTCGCGCTCGAGTTCCGAATTGACTGCTTCGACGGGCTGGATCTGCGGAGGTCGCATGACGACGCGACAGGGCTTCAGCTCTGGGCCAACGTGAACGCGCAGGCCGGGGCAGGGGCGGTGGCCTCGGCTCCCGAGGCAGCGCCCGCAGGCGTCACCTGGGAGATGGCAGCGGAGGTTTCGGCTCGCTCACAGCCTGTCGCGCGCGAAGAATACAAGCCCGAAAAGGGGGACTGGATCGAGCATGTGAAGTTCGGGCTTTGCAAGATCGAGGGACTGTCGGGGGATGGTGTCTGCATCATCAAGCTGCCGGACGCGCGCCGAAAGAAGATCAAGATCGACGCGCTGCAGGTGCTTGTGCCGCGAAGTGATGGCGGACGCCGAGTGTTTCCGGTGCGATCCAAGCGGAAGAACTGAGCTGCGTGTCTGGGGGGCGGGCGGTGTAACTAAACCAAACCCGGTGACCAGCCCATCCCCCGCCCCCCAAACATCCGGGTCAGCTA
>CALJYC010000124.1 GCA_937984275.1 uncultured bacterium
TCGCCAGGAAGCACGACCGTGCCGATGAGTCGCATCGTTCCCTTGCAGGGCGTTTCGACGTCTTCCGCGGGCAGATCGTCCAGAGGCAGGTCCGGGTTCTCGATAGGCACCTCGGACAGGTCACCTTGAGCTGAGTCGAAGATGTTCCGCTTCAAGATGATGCCCGGATCCCGTTTGCGCTGGGTCCGGGCGGTCGCGACGGCTCTCCTCGACGGGGCGGGGGAGGCATCGGGCTCGGCGCTCAGCACCTTGGCCCCGAGGAGGGCCGTCGCCCCCTGAGCGGCGAAAAAAGCGCACAGCGCGAGCGTTGTCAGCACGAGCACGTTCCTGAATCGGTTGTTTGCGGCCGCCGCCATGACATCAAAGCTTAGCCTACAATCGGCTCGGGCAATCGGTTATAGTCCCGCGCCCCGATGAAGAGGATCAAGCTGTTTTTCCGCCGAGTCTTGCTCGATTCCTGGCGAGACGCGGATGCGCAGGCGGACACCGCGGGCGCCGATGAGCTCGATTTGCGGCCGATCGTCATCCTGGTCACGACCGCAGTCATCCTCACGTTGGCGCGGTACTTCGGCGGTAACGCCACCTTCTCGGAGCTAGTCCCGTACGACTCGAAGGTCTACACGCGCGACGAATGGGATCTGCTCGCCAGGGCTTGGTGGTCGGGCTTCCGCATCGTGACCTACGTGGTGATCCCCATGCTGACCATCGTGTTGATGCCCGGTGAGCGCATTCGCGACTACTACATCTCCTTTCGAGGCTTCGGACGGCATCTGTGGATCTACATCGGACTCTATCTCCTGGTGCTGCCGTTCGTGCTTTTCGTGGCGATGCAAGATCAGTTTCTGGCGACGTATCCTTTCTACAAGTACGCCAACCAGTCGCTCGGTCACTTCCTCCGATGGCAGGTGTTGTACGCCGCGCAGTTCCTCGCTCTGGAGTTCTTCTTCCGGGGCTACATGCTCCAGGGCCTCAGGCACAAGTTCGGCTACGGCGCGATCTTCGTCATGATCGTGCCGTACTGCATGATCCACTACCCGAAACCGCTCCCCGAAACGCTCGGCGCAATTCTGGCGGGCATCGCCCTTGGAACGCTGGCGATGCGCACCCGCTCGATCTGGGGCGGGGTGCTCATCCACGTCGGCGTCGCGCTCACCATGGACTGGCTCGCTGTCGCGCAGTGCCCGCCTCCGGGCGAAGGCCCTTGCCGCGGCCGCTAGCGCGCGCTCGATCAGCCTTCGAGGCAGATCGCGCCGGTTGGGCAGTGCTTGACGGCCAGTTCGACTCGCTCGCGAAGCGCCTCAGCAGGTTCTTCCTGGAGGATGTTTAGAAACCCTTTGTCATCTACTTCGAAGACCTCGGGCGCCTCCCCCATACAGTTCGCGTGCCCTTTACACAGATCGAAGTCCACTTTGATTCGCATCGACATTTCCCTTCGCGACAGACCGCTGAGGATTGTATAGAACACGGACGATGACGGCACGAGCACAAAGCGCTTCAGCACCGCTGGCCGCGGGCAAGCTCAAGAGGCCGCCCAAGCTGAAGGGCGGGCTTCCCCTGATCGGTCACACGATGGCGTTCGTTAAGGACACGATCGGCTTGCTCCAGAAAACACACGATGAATGCGGTCGGGTCGGCCGGTTCAAGCTGTTTGGCAAGGACATCATTCTCTTCACGGGTCCCGAGGCGCACGAAGCGTTGTTCCGGCAACCCGACGAAGTGCTCAACCCCAACGCGGCCTATAAGATGATGGTCCCCGTCTTTGGCGAAGGCGTCGCCTACGGTGCTGAGCCCGCAAAGATGGTCGAGCAGATGCACATGTTGTATCCGGCGTTGCGCAACAACCGTATGCGCACGTACACCGAAATCGTGGCGCGAGAAACGCTGGAGACCATCGCCGACTGGGGCGATGAGGGCGAGATCGAGGCAAGCGAGTTCTTTGGGATGCTCACCAACTACACTTCCAGCAGTTGCTTGCTCGGCAAAGAGTTTCGCAACGAGATGAGCGAAGAGTTCTCCAAGGTCTATTACGACTTGGAACGCGGGATTGTCGCTTGGGGCTACATCCATCCGTACTTGCCGATTCCGGCGTTCCGTCGGCGCGACAAGGCCCGCGCGCGTCTGGGCGATATGGTCTCGGAGATTGTCGAGGGGCGAAGGCAGTCGGGGTACCGCGGCGAAGACTTCCTTCAGACGCTCATGGACGCCGAATACTCTGATGGCACCAACCTCAGTGACCACGAGATCACGGGGATGCTGGTGGCGGCGATGTTTGCGGGGCATCACACGAGCTCCGTCACAACCGCTTGGACCCTGATCGAGCTCCTGCGACACCCGCAATTCCTCGAAGAGGTGCGCGCCGAGATCCACGGGCGGTACGCCGAGGGGGAGGAGTATTCGTTTCAGTCCCTGCGCGATCTGGAGAAGACCGAAGGCGCGGTGAAAGAGGCGCTACGGATTCATCCACCGCTGTTCATCTTGCTTCGCGCGGCTCTTCAGGACTGCGAGGTCCTCGGCTACCAGGTGAAGAAGGGCAACTGGGTCGCCGTTTCGCCGATGGTTGCGCATCGCGATGAGAACGTGTTCAAGAATGCCCTCGAGTTCGACCCGGACCGCTACGGGTCAGGTCGTGAAGAAGATAAGCGCCCGTTCGCGTACATCTCGTTCGGTGGTGGGCGGCACAAGTGCATGGGCAACGCGTTCGCAATCCTGCAAATCAAGACGATCATGGCCGTCCTTCTCAACCGCTACGACTTTGAGCTAACCGGT
>CALJYC010000125.1 GCA_937984275.1 uncultured bacterium
CTATGTCCTTTAACGGCGACACCGGACGCCCTCCTTCTGGTATTTTCTCAGCGGGCAGTTGGACATGGCCGGCAAGAAGAAAGACCGCAGTGCGCAAGAACCCTCCGAGGCGACGACCAAGCTGAGTCGCCTCCTCGAAACCGAAATCGAACTGGAGGCCATGCTCAAAGGCGCGAGGCAAGAAGCCAAGGAGCTCGTCGAAGCGGCACAGGTCGCCGCGGACGATCGTGTCAAACAGTTCGAGGCACAGCTTGAAAGCGAACACAGCGTGCTCCAGGAGCGAGTTGCGCGCGAACGAGACCACACCATCTCCTCCATTCAAGAGAAGTCCCGGCAGGAAACCACACAGCTGGACGACCTCGACGATGCCAAGATCACGGAGCTTGCCCATCACGTCATCGACCTTCTGGTAGGCCGACCCGACTCGCGAGGCCCGCGTTGATCCTAAACATGTCCCGCATCCGAGTACTCGGCCCGAGGGAGCAACTCGGCGCCGTCTTGGAGCGAGTGCAAGACCTCGGTCTGGTTCAACTAGTCGAGCCTGCAGAGAGAGAGTCGTTGAATCTTCTCGGGCTCACGCCGGAGCAGGAACGTCATGTTCGTGGCGTACGCCAAATCGTCAAGGATGTCGATGCAGCGATCGAGCTTCTTGGGAAAACGGTCAGCCCACCGAGAGCGCCCCAGGACATCGAGCTACCCCAGGCCGCGTTGATCGCCGGAAGATGCCGAAGAGAGCTAGAAGGGCTGGCCGAACAACGTCAAGGACTCGAAGAAGAGCGAGCTCTCATCCTGAAGTTCCGTCCGTTCTTTGCGGCGTTTCAAAAGATCGGGGAGTCCGGTCTGGACCTCGACGGCATTCGAGTGTTCTACCTGGTGCTGAAAGAGGACGGTGAAGACGAGCTCCGCCGGATGCGCGCAGCGTTTCGCCAGGCCCTCGGCGACGGCTTCGAGCTACTGAGTCAGCCATCGGACTCAGGCGATTCCGCGATGCTCCTCGCGGTCCCGTCGGCTGACGCGATGAAGGCCGAGCAACTGCTCAGCGAAGCCGGCGTCCAAGCCCTGTCCCTCCCCGACCAATTCGAAGAACAAAGTGTCGGAGCGACGATCCAGCGCATGCAGGCCCGCCTTGGAGAGCTTCCGGGTGAGCTCGCAACGATCGAACGAGAGCGAAGGAGAATCGCCGAAGACCGGGGACGCGATCTCGCGCGGATTCAGGCCACGGTTCGAGATCACCTAGCGACCATCGAGGCCACGGAGAAGGCGGTCGTTACGCCGCGCGCGTTCGTCCTCGAAGGTTGGATCCCCAGCGCAGCGCGCCCCGAATTGGATCGGCAACTCGGAAAGTCGTTTGGCAACCAAATCGAGGTAGAAGCGGTGTCTTCTGAGGAGTGGGCCGGTGACACCGTGCCGGTCGTTCTCCACAATCCACGCCTGTTTCGCCCTTTCGAAGCGATTACGGGGATGATGCCTCTCCCGAAGTACGGAACGGTCGATCCAACCCCGTTCGTGGCGGTGTTCTTCCCGATGTTCTTCGGGATCGTGCTGGGTGACATCGGCTACGGAACCATTCTTGGAATCGTCTCGCTGATCTTGCGCATCCGCTCGAGGCCCGACACCACGCTGCGATCGGTTTCCGAGATCGGTCTGGCGTGCTCGTTGTTCGCGATCATATTCGGATTTCTGTACGGAGAGCTTTTTGGCGATCTTGGACACCGGATCGGACTCCATCCGATCATCTTCAATCGCGAAGAGGCTTTCTTTCCCTTCCTGGGCTTCGCCGTCGCGCTCGGAATCGTTCACATCGTACTCGGCCTGCTCGTCGGAGCCGTCAAGATGTTTCGGGGAGACAAACGGCGGGCGATCGGAAAGGGCATGGCTGCCTTGATGGTCGTGCTCATCGCGCTCGCGCTCATGGCTGCGTTCGGCATGCTTCCGGAGCGCTTCTTCACGCCCCTGGTCATCACTGCGCTTGCCGCACTTCCGATTTTGATCATCGGCGAAGGGGTGCTCGCACCGATCGAATTGGTCTCCACGCTTGGCAACGTGCTTTCGTACGCACGCATCATGGCCGTCGGCACGGCATCCGTCATGATGGCTGTCGTCGCGAATCGTATGGTCGGCGCATTTGGCGCGATCTGGGTCGGCGTCCTCTTCGCCCTGGTCTTTCATCTGATCAACTTCGTCCTGGGCGTATTCAGCCCGACGATTCACATGCTGCGACTTCACTACGTGGAGTTCTTTGGAAAGTTCTACAGCCCGGGCGGTTCGCAGTACCGGCCCTTTCGACATTGGTCCGCGCGCGAAAGCGCGTCTGAGGAGAGGAGCAAGTGATATGAGTTTGGACATGGTTTTTCTCTACTTGAGTGCAGCCCTGGCGGTCGGCATCCCGGCCATCGCCACAGGCTGGGCTCAGTCACGCATCGGCCCTGCCGCCGCTGCGGCATTGGCGGAGAAGCCCGAGCTGACCGTCACGGTGGTCTTGTTGATCGCGATCCCGGAGACGCTGGCGATCCTCGGATTCGTCATCGCCGTCTTGATTCTGATGCAGGGAGGAGGTTGAAGGGCATATGGCCGCCTCTGACCTCGACACCGAACTGCGCCAGAACGCCGAAAGGACGGCCGAGTCCATTCGAGGCGAGGCGCGGGCGGACGCCGAACGGCTCGGTTCGGAGTCCCACCGTTTGATCGAGGACTGGCGAAGCCAGGCGTTGAGGGAGAAGGAAGCCGAGTACGGCGCACAGGCTCGTGTGGCGATCGCTGCCGCAAGGCACGCCGCGATGGAAGCCGTGCTCCTGGCGCGGACACGCGTGGTCGCTCGAGTCCTCGAACGAGCCCGGGCTCTTCTTCCCAGCGCTGCTCAGAACGAAGCCTACCTGTCGTCCCTCGGTAACGAGCTCAGTGAGGCACTGCAGTTCGTCGATGGCCAGGGCACGGTGGTGCGTTGTTCCACAGACCTAGAACGGGCCGTACGAGAGGGGCTTCGCGATCGGCCGGAGGTCAAGGTAGAGACCGAAGCTGACGTCGGCACGGGGTTCGTCGTGGTCGGAGCGGAAGGATCGGTTGTCGTGGATGGCCGCCTCGAAACGCGGATCGACCGCCTCGCCTCCGTGCTGGCGATCGAGATCCACGCGCGCCTCCAGGAGGAGTCCTAACGATGGCGCGGTACCTGGGCGACATCAATACGCGCGCACGGGGACTTCGGACTCATCTGCTCCCAGCAAGCGACTTGGAACGGCTCGCGCGCGCCACGAGCCTCTTGGCCCTGCAAAGGGAGCTCAGCGGGCTCGGGTACGTCCGATCCGACGCGCCAGCCACCGCGATGAGCCTGGAGAAGGCGGTCCGGCGACACGCGGCCGACCAGATGGGGATACTCGATCGATGGTGCATGGATGACCGGCGAGCAGCCCTGGCCGTGATCCTCGAGGACGAAGACCGACGTTCGATCCAAACCATTCTGCGCGGCGCGCAGCAAGGCACCGCGACCGAGGTGCGTATGGCGGGTCTGATTCCGACAACGAGCCTGCCCGAAAGAGCCCTTTTGACGCTGGCGGGCCAGCCCACGCCGACGGACGTGATTCGGATGTTGGCGCTTTGGAATCACCCCTTGGGCGTCCCTCTCGTCGCCGCAGCCAGTGGACCCCATCCATCACTATTCGAAATCGAAGTCGAGCTTCAGCGCGCATTTGCGCGCCGCGCGTCCGCACGGGCTCATCAAGGGGGCAGCCAACTGGTCGAATACGTCGAGCAAGTCATCGACGTGATGAACACATGGTCCGCGCTGCTGCATTTCGTCGAGCGGGATCCGGCCATCGTCGATATGACGTTTGTGGAAGGGGGACGGTGGCTCACGCGGGACGTGTTCCACAAGCTCATGGCCCTCGAAACCCGCCCCCAGGTCGAAAAGCGTCTCGCCTGGGAGCTCCGCCAGTCCCCGTTGGCGAGCGCGTTTCGCGGCGAAATCGAAGACCTCGCACAGTTGGAGGGCACGATGCTGCGCGCGCAGATCGATTGGCAGAACCGAGCGGTGCGGGTCGACCCCAGCGGCGCAGCGCCGATCATTGGCTTTGCGATCGAGCTTCGAGCCGAAGTCGTCAACTTGAGAAGGATCATCTGGGGCGTTGCCCTCGAGGCGCCCGCGGCGCTGATCCAAGCAGAAATGGTGGTCGCATGAAGAGCCAACGACTCGTGGTGATCTCGAGCCCCGGATTGAGCGCCGGCTTCGCCTTGGCAGGCGTACCGGTCTTCGAGGCCGCGGACGGCGCCGACGCCGCCCGGCACATCGATCACCTGGCAGATGCCATGAACGCAGGTGTCATCATCATCGACGAGCCACTCTACGACGACCTCCCGGACGAGGTCAGGCGAGATCTTCGACGATCAGCGCTCCCCGTCGTCATCCCTGTGCCGGGGCCCGATTGGACCACGGAGACCACGGCGCACGAGTATATCGTCGAGATCCTCCGGCGGGCCATCGGCTATCGGGTGAAGCTCCAATGACCGACGCGCGCATCATCCGGGTGGCGGGCGCGATCGCCGAGGCACGGCCGCTAGGCGACGCGGCGCTCTACGAGCTGGTTGAGGTCGGCGAGCTGCGTCTGTTGGGCGAGGTGATTCGGATTCAAGCCGATGTCGCAACAATCCAAGTGTTTGAGGAAACCAGCGGGCTCGGGCTTCACGAACCGGTACGCAGGACCGGGAGCTCTCTGATGACCCAGCTCGGACCAGGGCTGCTGGGGTCGATCATCGATGGAGTCGGACGCCCACTTCAGGGGCTCGCAGAGCGTTCGGGCGACTTCATGGCCCCAGGAATGACCCTGCCCACGTTAGATCCGGATGCTCGTTGGTCGTTTGCGCCGACCATCGAGCCGGGCGCGACCGTAACCGGCGGCGACGTGTTGGGCGTGATCGAAGAACGCCCGGGAATGAATCACCAAGTCCTCGTGCCCCCCGGTGTCGAAGGCCGAGTCGCCGATATTCAAGAGGGGAGCTTCACAGTATCGGATACGGTCGCCACCTTAGACGACGGCACCGCGTTGACGCTTTCCCATTCGTGGGCGATCCGCGAGCGACGACCGTTCGCCCGTCGCCTCCCTGGCGACCGCCCTTTCATCACCGGACAACGGGTGTTCGATCTGCTCTTTCCCGTCGTCGAGGGCGGGTCCGTTGCCGTGCCGGGTGGGTTCGGCACCGGCAAGACGGTGATCGAACAGTCGCTCGCGAAGTACGCAAAGGCCGACATCATGGTCTACATCGGTTGCGGCGAACGCGGTAACGAAATGGCTGAAGTCCTACACGACTTCGGCCGTCTCACCGATCCCGAGACCGGGCGATCGATCATGGATCGAACGATCTTGATCGTGAACACCTCGAACATGCCCGTCGCCGCGCGCGACGCCTCGGTTTACTTGGGCATGACGATCGCGGAGTACTACCGGGATATGGGCTACCACGTAGCGATCCTCGCCGATTCCTTGTCGCGGTGGGCCGAAGCGCTCCGCGAAATCGCCGCCCGCCTTCAAGAAATGCCGGGCGAAGAAGGGTACCCGACGTATCTCGCCAATCGCATGAGCCGCCTGTACGAGCGGGCCGGCCGCGTGGAGAGCCAGGGCACGCCGGCGCGTACGGGCGCCGTGACGTTCATCAGCGCGATCTCTCCGCCCGGCGGTGACTTCGCCGAACCGGTGACGCAGGCCTCCTTGCGGGTGGTGGGGGCGCTCTGGGCACTCGACGCAAGCCTCGCACATCAGCGACAGTTTCCGGCCGTCGACTGGGACATCAGCTACAGCTTGTACACCGATGGCACGACGGAGTGGTTTGCCGAAGAGGGCGGATCCGATTGGCCCGAGCTCAGAGTTGAAACGATTCGTCTTCTGCAGCGCGATCGGGAGCTTAGGGAGATTGCGGGCCTCGTCGGTGTCGACGCGCTCGAAGACGAGGACCGGCTGGTGCTCGAAGGCGCGCGCATCGCGCGAGAGTTCCTGATTGGCCAGAACGCATTTCATCCTCACGACGCCTTTTCGACCGTGGCCAAGACGTACCACTTGGTGAGGCTTCTCTGGGAGTTCATGGGGACCGGCGAAGCGGCTTTGAAGGACGGAGTGGCCTTCGAAGCGTTGGACCTCGCAGCCGTCCGGGGCGCCTTCGGTGCTGTGAAAACCGCGGCACCCGACGCATTGGATCAGCAGATCTCGGAAGCTGGGCAAACGATCTCGGAGATGAGGGCACCATGAAGCGACTCGACGCACCGGTTGCTCGGACGTATTCGGGTGCGGCTTCAGCCGCGGGGCCGTTGCTGTTCGTCCATTCGACGCGGCGCGCGAAGCTCGGCGAGTGGGTTCGCATCGGAGGCGAAGGCCAAGACGAGCGACGGGGCCAGGTGATCGACGTAGGCAACGAAGTCACGGTGATTCAGGTCTTCGAGGACACGCTGGGGCTCAAACCCGCGGACGCCGAGATCATCCTGACCGGAGAAACCGCCACGACCGTGGTCGGCCAAGACCTCCTCGGGCGCGCGCTCAGCGGCACCGGGGAACCGCTCGACGGTCTTCCGCCTTCAATCGGCGAGGCCCGCCTTCCGATTTGGGGGGCGCCGATCAATCCGGTTCGAAGGCAACACCCCTCGGATTTCATCGAGACCGGAGTATCCGCGATCGACGGGATGAATACCCTCGTCCGCGGCCAGAAGTTGCCCGTGTTCTCAGCGCCGGGTCTGCCTGGAGTCGAGCTCGCCGCCGATATCGTGGAAAACGCCCGCCCTGCCCGCGGCGAGCCCTTCGCCGTGGTGTTTGCCGCCATCGGAATCACCGAGCGCGAAACACAGATCTTCGTATCCCGCTTTCGTGAAAGCGAGGTGATGCAGCGCACGGTTCTGTTCCTCAACCAGGCGAGTGATCCGACGATCGAACGCTTGCTCACCCCACGGGTCGCGTTGACGACGGCCGAGCACCTTGCCTACACCCACGGCATTCACGTCCTCGTCGTCATGGCGGACATCACCCACTACGCAGAGGCGTTGCGCGAAGTCGCTGCGGCGCGCGAAGAGATCCCGGGAAGGCGGGGTTACCCCGGGTACATGTACACCGACCTGGCTTCGTTGTTCGAGCGGGCGGGCGTCCTGAAAGGTGGCACCGGATCGGTCACTCAGCTGCCCGTGGTTTCTCTTCCTGACGGCGACATGACCCACCCGATCCCGGACCTGACCGGATACATCACGGAAGGTCAGATCGTGCTGAGCCGTGAGCTCCATCAACGAGGCGTCTATCCTCCCGTCGACGTGCTCCCGTCGCTGTCCCGACTCATGAACGCCGGCATCGGTGAAGGCCACACGGTGCCAGAGCACCGCGAATGGGCGGATCAGCTCTATGCCGTATACGCCCGCGGGCGCGAAGCGAAGCTCATGGCGGCCATCGTCGGAAGCGAGGGTCTTGCGCCGGGTGATCGGCGCGCCCTCGATTTCGTCGACGCATTCGAGGGGGAGCTGATCAATCAAAGTGGAACACGCCGTTCCCTCGCCGACACGATGCAGATCGGGTGGTCACTGCTGGAGACGCTGCCGCGAGACGAGCTCACCAGAATCTCCGACACGGCCTGGGAGGCACATGCAGGGGACGAGCCGAGCAAGGAGGCGCCCCGGTGAGCGTGCGCTCGGTACCACCGACTCGGTCGGGGCTCGTGCGAGCCAGCGCGCAGCTTGGCCGCGTCCAGAAGGGTCGCGAGCTGCTCAATCGCAAGCGCGAGGCTCTGATCACCGAGCTCTTCAAGAGCGCAAGGCCCGCGTTGAACGCGCGGCAAGAGGTCGAGGAGCGAGCCACCGAGGCGTACCGGGCGCTACTCCACGCCTTGGCGGCGCACGGCCAGTCGTCGCTCGAGACTTATGCGTGGCCCGGACGGGAGATCACCGTCGAGCTCGAACACAGACAGATCTGGGGAATCGCCGTGCCCTCGGTGGTCTCACACAGCCCGATCCAACGAACACTGACCGCCCGCGAAACCGCGGCGCCGTCGGTAGGTCCGGCAGCCGCGCAAACCGCGACCGAGTTCGAGCGACTGGTGGATTTGGTTCTGGAGGCGCTCCCTAAGGAGCAGCTCGTTCGACGCCTCGGCGACGCGCTCGCGAAAGCCACTCGGCAGGTCAACACACTGCAGCTTCGCGTCGAGCCGACGCTGACCGCCGAGTTGCGCGCCCTGAGGCGAATGCTGGAAGAGCGGGAGCGTGATGAGCGCTCGAGACTGCGCCACGTGCTTCGACGCCGCAAGGACGCCGGCTGACGCTGGCACTGGCGCTGCCGCTGCCGCTGCTACTTAAGCAGCCCCTTGCCCGGCACGAAATTGATCTCCAAGCGAATCCCATCCGGGTCTTCAAACAGAATCGAGTAGTACCCCGGGGCCCACATCGCTTCTTCGGGGCCGTGCACGATCTGCGCGCCTAGCTCCTTCACGAACTCGTACGCCTCGTCGACGTCTTCGCGTGTTCTCGCGCGGAAGCAGATGTGATGAAGGCCGACGCGGTTTTGGTCGAAGCGGTCAGCGTGGTTCTCTTCAGAAGCCTCCCGAATTCCGAAGCCGGTGCGGCCGCCGACGCAATAGTACGTACCGGGAATATCCATGACGTTCTTCAGGCCGAGGAAAGGCAAGAGGTTGCTGTAGAACGCACGGGCTCGGTCGAAGTCGCCAACCGTGACGAATGTGTGGGCGATGCCATTGATCTCCATGACGTCCTCCGTTACCGAAGCTCGGACGAGCGCTTTCCGAGCAGTCGACGTGCAATGATCAGCAGTTGAATCTGCTGGGTGCCTTCGAAGATATCGATAATTTTGGAATCCCGGGCCCACTTCTCGACGAGCTCGGCTTCCGAGTAGCCGAGGCCGCCGCACAGCTCGACACACCGGAGCGTAATTTCGTTGGCGACGCGCGCGGCCTTGGCCTTGGACATCGACGCCTCCATCGAGTTGGGGATCCCGTTGTCGGCCATCCACGCCGCTTTGAGCATGAGCAGGCGGCCCGCTTCCCACTCCGCTTCCAGTCGAATGAGCTCGGCTTCGGCTGCACGCTTGGTGTACAGCGGCCCACGGTAGCGAACCTTGATGCCCTCCCGGCCGAGGAGCTCCCGCGTTTGCTCGAGCGCCGCGCGGGCGACGCCGACGCCCATCGCGGCCACGACGGGCCGGGTGTTGTCGAACGTCTGCATGACGCCGCTGAAGCCCTTCTTTGTTTCGATGTCGGAAGTCCCGAGAAGGTTCTCTCTGGGAATGCGGCAGTCGGTCAGGGTGATGCTGGCCGTGTCCGACGCGCGGATACCCATCTTCTTGTCGAGGCGGACGACTTCCATGCCGGGGGTCCCATGCGGGACGACGAACGATTTGATTGCCGCGCGTCCGAGATTCCGATCGAGGGTCGCCCAGACGACGACCGAGTCGGCGCGACTCCCCGAAGTGACGTAGATCTTCTCGCCGTTGAGCACCCACTCGTCGCCGTCGAGACGAGCCGTCGTGAGGATGTTGGCCGAGTCGGACCCTGCGCCCGGTTCCGTGATCGCCATCGCCGCCCACGCGCCGCTGAAACGCTCCCT
>CALJYC010000126.1 GCA_937984275.1 uncultured bacterium
GCGAACGTCATGTTGACGATCAGGGGCTTGTCGTGGCTTTCGGGAAGCGAAAGGGCGAGGGCCAGGGCCAAGCCGCCTCGTAGCCCGCCCCAGGTCAGGAGCTTGGTGACGCCGTTGCGATCCCCGTCGAGCGTGCGCGTCATCATCAATGCGGTAATCGGCACGTACACGCTCACTGCGCGGACGATGAGACAGACGAGAATTGCGATTGGCAGGGTCTTCATCAGCGGCGCGAAGGGCAGGCTGTGCACTACTACCACCATCAAGCCGATCATGACGAAGAGCAGCGAATTCAACACCTCGTCGATTCCGCTCCAGAACGTTTGGAGGGGCGCTCGGACTTCCTTCGCGAGGCGGGGCATGGTCACGTTGCCGGCCACGAGCCCGGCGACGACCATGGCGATGGGCCCCGACACGTCGATCTGGAGCGCGATGCTGTAGCCGAGCGCCACCCCACCCAAGGTCGCCAGGAGCTGATTGGTGTAGTCCTTCGTGCGCATCAGCATGAGATGAAGCGCCAAGCCGACCGCAAGTCCGAGACCGACACCGCCCAGGACCTCCCGAAGAAAGAGGGCGAGGGGCGACCCTTCTTGCGCTGAGCCCTGGGCGTAGGCTAGCGCGACGGTGAACAAGACGACGCCGACGCCATCGTTGAACAAGGACTCGCCATTGATGATCGCTTCGAGCCGCGGGGGAAGGCCGGCTGCTTTCAGGATCGCGAGGGCGGCGATGGGGTCGGTCGGAGAGATCAGCGCGCCAAAGACGAGGGCGTACGAAAGGGCGAGGGTGACCCCCAACCATCCGAGCACCAGATGAAGCAAGGCGCCGGTCAGCGCACAAGCGATCAGGGTCGCCCCAATCGCGAGCGACAGGATCACCCACTTGTCCTTCTCGAGCGATTTGAACTCAACCCCCGCGCTCCCGGCAAAGAGCATAAAGCAGAGCACGCCGTTGAGCAGGAGACTGCTGAAGTTCAGCTCGCGGAGGATCGTGTCCTCCGAGCCGAGTTCCGCGACGATGCCGGCGCTCTTGAGACCCAAGAACACGAGGCTCATGACCAGCGCGAGCAGCATCAGGCCGATGCTGGGCTGCAGCCGAAGATAGCGCTCGTTCACGACCCCGAAGAACGCGGTCAGAACGAACAGGACGGAGATGACTAGGAGCAGGCTCATGGTGGTACCTCTTGTACACCGACTTGGCTCGACGTGCCGAGCACAAAGCCATCGAGTTGTTGCAGACGCCGGTGGCCGTGCCACCGGTGCCCGCCATGCCGATTCAGGAAGTGCGCTTCTAGTTTTTTCCGGAAGTGCATGCTCTTGCCTCTATTCGCCGTCCGACCTGGTAGGGTACGAGAGCGATGACATCGATTGGGCAGAACGGGGCGAAAGCCAAACTCGGGTTGCTCGCGGCTCTTCTGAGCCTTGCCGGAGCCGGCGAGGCTAAGGCCCTCGACCCCGACCAGCTGCGAGCCCTTCCGGAATCCGACGGTCCGCTCCAAGTGCAGATTGGTTTTCACGTTTTCGACATCACAGACATCAGCGAGAAGGACGAAACCATCGATTTCAACGGAGCGGTCTACATGCAGTGGAACGATCCCAGACAGGCGTACGATCCGGCCGACTTCGGGTACTCGGCTGAAGACTTCCCTTCTGGGGAGACCTCGCGTTCCCCCCCCCGGCTCTATCAGGGGGCGTTCGCCGTCCAAGAGGTTTTTCAAGGGTGGCGACCACACGTCAAATTCGCGAACGCTATCGGCGATCGACAGATTAGCTACATGGCAATCGCCGTGTGGCCCGACGGGACCATGGTCTACGAGGATCACTTTCGAGCTGAAGCCGAAACCCCGATGAATCTGAGACGATTCCCCTTCGACCGGCAGACTCTGAATCTCTACTTGTATCCGCACTGGCACCAGGCGCACGAGGTCGAGCTTGTTCATGCGGATTCGATGTCAGGCACCTGGCAACAGGATTCGGGCATCGCGGAGTGGGCGAAACTCGGCCTGAAACTCGAGGAACAAGCCTTCGAGTACGTTCACCGCGATGGCGCCAAGAAAAACGTTTCCCAGCTGCTCGTCAAGATCGACGTGGCCCGGCGCCCCGGCCACGTCTTGTTCAGCATCATATTCCCGTTGCTCATCTTGGTCTCGCTCACGTGGATTGTGTTCTGGCTCGATGAGGAGTCGGTCACCGACCGGGTCAACATCTCGTTCATCGGGATCCTGAGCGTGGTCGCCTACTATTTGGTCGTGCAAGACAGCGTTCCAGAGATCCCCTACCTCACGATGGTGGACGCGTTCATGATGGCCACGTTTCTGATCTTGGCGGCAACCGTGATGGTCAGTATCGTCGTCGACAAATACAATCGCGCGGACCGCAAAGCCGACGGCGACAAACTCGACCGCATTTGCCGGTGGGTATTCCCTCTCGGCTACGTGCTCGTCACCGCCTTGATCGCGTTGGTATTTTCACTGGTAGGCTAGGCTCGACGTGCCGGGTACAAAGCCATCGAGCCGAAGCTTGCGAACAAACTGAACACCGCTTACAACCGGCAGCAAGCGCGTATGTGGTCCCAGATTTTCCTAGGCTGCTTCCTCGTCCTGGTGACGGCCGTCGTTCACATGTTCGCCACGGCCGCTGCCCTGGTCATGCTGAAGAAGATGGGGCGGCTCCTTCACATGAACAAGGCCTCCACGCTGCAGCGCGCCCTTCTCGTTGCGGGCCTCGTCGCGTCCATGTTCCTCGTGTCCGTTCTCGATACCGTGATCTGGGCCTACGTTTACCTCCGCGTCGGCGCCATCGAGCAGCTCGAGACCGCACTCTATTTCTCCATGGTGACCTTCACGACCCTGGGCTACGGCGATGTCACTTTGTCGCCCGACTGGCGCCTCTTGGCTTCTTTCGAGGCGGCGAACGGGATCATGATGTTTGGCTGGACCACGGCGCTCATCGCAGCGGTTATCCAGCGGCTCGCGCCAGAGCGGCACCGCGGACATGACGATGACTGACCGTGTGAAGTGCTACTCGTAGTCGAGGCTCACTCGTCCACCCGAATCGCGGGAAGGATGCCGCCCGGTCGGCCGAAGTGTGGGAGGACGGTCGCCTGAACCGCTTGTTCCTCGGCAATCGGGGCGACGAACTGCTCGCGCGCCGGATCGTAAAACAAACACCCAATTCTAGTGGGGTCCTGGGACTCGATGAAAGCCTCGGCGCGTTCGAGCGCCTCGAGCCATCGTGCTTTGAGGTCCTGGAGGTCCACCTCCTCACTCAATCGTAGGCGCTTGAAGTCTTCGGGCTGGTATTTACCTCGGCGTTTGAGAAGCTCCAAGAGTGACCGCGGGGAGAAGCCGGGGTCCTTTCCAACGGCCGCCCAGCAGAGCGCACCAAGTGGCAGAACCTCACGGTCGATCATCAGGATATCGAGGAAGTCCCTGGCCTCATCGCGGCCCGCCAATGCGAGCACCTTGTTGATGGCCAGGTCGATTGGGTGCAATTGGTAGCCGACGATGTCGTTCTTGAGCGGCGGCAGAAAGCGCCACGCGGAGTCGTGCGCCCATTCGATGCTAGTAGTCTCCGAGCCTCGCCTGACGCTCGCGCGGATGTGACCGGCCTGATTGAGCTCGACCTGCACGCTGTAACCGTGCTCCTCCAACAACGCGCGGTCGTCAGCGAACGCCGTTGCGACTCGCTCGACGGAATCCTGGAAGTAGTCGAGGTCATTGCTGTAGCGCTTCGAGTTTGGTTGGAGGTGCAGCGCCGCCCCGCCGGCGAGGTGACTATCTTCGGTCCTGTTGCCCGACAGCAGCCGTGCAGTGGCCTCTTGGAACGTGGTTAGCGGCATAGCCGTATCGCTGCCTCCCAAGCCGCGCGGCCACCGTGTTTGCGAAGCTCCGCTGCGACCCACGGGACGTCGCTCAAGGTGACGACGTAGTCGGGATCGAACGACCAGAAGCAGCTCGCATGAAAGCGGCGGTAGGCGCGTCGGGCCTCTCGGACCCGAACCATGTCCTTCGCCGTTTCCGCATCGAGCACCCGTCGGCTCTTACGACCGCCGCGCTGACCGATGGCGGATAGGTACTTGCGAACCCCGGAATCCATGGAATCAATGTAAGCCGCTTATGATAAAAGGCAAGTTGATTTGGTAAGGAAAAGCGCAACACGCGCGCCCGCTAACATAGCACCATCCAGGAACGCGCCTGGTCTTCCCCGATCTGGTACACCCGGCTCCGGAGCTCCTGAAGAAGCAGGACTTCTATCCCGGCTTGCAAGAGTTTCTCCCCTGACATCCGTCCACCAAGGATTACCCTCGCAAGCCCGCGGACCCATCTTCAATTGGCGTTAGCTGGCTATTGGCGGGCTGCGCCGAGCCCTTGTCCCAAGGAAGCAATTTCCTGGACGTCCTTCCCGCTTGGATGTTGATACACCCGTAGGTCAAACTCCGGGATCACCGCTAAGATGTGATCGAAGATGTCCGATTGGATGTCCTCGTACGCTGCCCAGCGTTTGTCCCCGCTGAACACATAGATCTCAATCGGTAAGCCCTCGGCGGTCGGTGGCAGCTGGCGCACTAGAAAGGTCATGTCTTGGTTGATCATCGGATGGTTTCGAAGATACGAGACTAAGTAAGCTCGGAACGTCCCGAGGTTCGTCATGCGCCGGCCGTTGACGAGCACACTGTCGTCGATCTTGCG
>CALJYC010000127.1 GCA_937984275.1 uncultured bacterium
GCTGCGATTCTGGGGGGTTAGGGGGGTGGAGAGTGTCCCTGGTCGTATAGGTGGAGGATGCCGGCGGCTATGCTTTTTAGGAGGGACATGGCCATGGTGAAGTGGTCTTCTAGGACTTCGAGGAGAAACTCCTGATCGATGCGGAAGGCGACTAGGTCTTCGGCGACTTCGGCTCGGAACCAGCGCCGTTCGTCGGCCATGGCATCGATGGCGCCTACAGAGTCGCTTGGGCCCAACTGGAAGTGTTGATCTGGATCGGTCGCTCGGCAGTCCACGACGCCGCGGAGCGGGAGAAGGAAGTATGTGCTCCGATCGCCGACGTTCCAGAGGACTTCGCCTTTGGGAAGATGGACCTCTTGCACGTCGCGCGCGAGGTCAGCGATCGCGTCGATCTCGCTGTCGCCGAACGAAAATGTCTTCCGAAGGAATGCCATTCGCTCGACGAGATCAAAAGGTCGATTGGGAAACACAAACGGTTCAGACACGGGACCGAAGCCGGCGCTTTGTCCAAGCTTGCGTCGTGATTCGAGCACCTCGCGGCTGGTTCCTCGGAGCACGCGCTTGAGCAGCACGAAATGGTCTTCGAAGATCTCTTGCGAATCTTCGACCGCGATCGCGAGTGTGACCATGTCTTCGAGCGCGATGCAGTCGTAACCCAGCTCTTCACCTGCGAGCGCGCTCACCCCGCCTACCACGCTGCGTGAGCCCAAGCGGCGCACCGCCCTGCCATTGCGGATGATCTCACATTCGCCGCTCACTACGTATTGAATCTCGAGTGCAGGGACTCCGCTTCGGTAGAGGTATTCGCCCTTTGGAAAGGATCGTTCGCGCGTGTTCGCCGCGATGACTTGGGCGACTTCCGGCGGCACCTCGGCGAGCCCCGGCATCGTTCGCAGGAACAAAAAGCGCTGGAATCGATCCATTTGCCCGTGTTTTGGAGCATTTTCAGACAAGGCCCTGCACCTCCTGCGCCGCGTCCTGCGCCGCACCTTGGTCGAGCTCTCTCGTGTGGTGAGTCGCGATCCCCCGTACGACTTCGCTTCGGTCCTGCATCATCTGCGCGACCGCCTCTTCGTGAGACAACTGGCGCACGGTTGCGCCAAGTGCTGCGGCTGCAACGCGCGCACGTCGCGCCGGCGGTTCGCCGTCGTCGATGAGACTCAGCACGGCTTCGCGAAACGAACCGGGCAATGTCGCTTCCAACACCTCATGGCCTGCGGCTTGCAGCCGCGCGTTGTCACTCGTTACGCCGCGCCAAACCAGAGCGAAGTTCTCCTCAGGATACCTGAGGCCCATCAGTCCGAACGCGCGCTCGAGGGCTGCGCGCTCTTTGTCTTGGAGCGCCACTCGTAGGAGCTCGGCGTCGGTCGTTTCCGTCGTTCCGTTGCTCTCGATCGCCGCACGCCAATGAAGAAGCTGGACGACTCGCAGCAAGTTCTCCCTGAGCTGCTCCTGCAGGAGCGCATCGTCGAGGATCATCGACGGTTGCGTTGCCTGCAAGCGACCGAGTGCCCGCAAGATCTTCAGCCGCACGCCGCCTTCGCGTTCCCTTTCCAAGTGCTGGACTAGAATATCGGCAGCGTCCTGAGACCCGAACAAGATGATCGTATGAGGAATGCGCCGGCGTACTTTTCGAGGGGTGGACCGGTCCCCGAGCGCGATATCGAGCGCGGCCAGCGCCTCAGGCCCGATGGCCACCACGGCCTTTCGCGCTGCCGCGCGCAGGTCTGAGCTTCCCAAGAGCGGCAATAGGTACGGCAAGTAGCGTGCGTCGGGACTCGCTTCCATGGCCCGCAGCGTCTCCAGCCGCACCGAGTCGTCGTCGCTCGCGATGAGCTTAATCAGGGTCTCGTGAAAAACGGGGCCACTCTCGTGCCGAATCGCGCGCGCGAGGGACGATTGAGTTCGCGGGTTCTGCGAGCTGGTCCACTCGTCGAGGTTTGACGCCGACACGGCGCCGCCGTTGTCTGTTCCATGATTCAGCGACAGGAGCCCTACCAGTGCCGTCGCCCGAACGATCGAGGCTTCGAGATCGAGTTTTTCTTCCAGGAGCTTTCGGCTTGGAACCACCGCCGTCAGTGCTCGGAGCGCGGCTGCGCGGATGTCGGGGTCGTCATCCGAGAGCATGCGTTGAGCGACTGGAATGAAGCGGCGGTCGGTTGCTTCGGCGAATGCCTCGAGCGCACGGCTGCGGACTGCGGTCGACGGATGGTAGAGCACCAGCACTGGGATCAGGTCGGCCTTTGCGTGCCGATCGAAGATATCGATCGCAGCGAGCACCTCCGGATCCTGGTCGCTGTTCAGCGCGTTGAGCAGAATGTCGAGCGAGTGACGGTCCAACTCCTCGAGCTCGAGCTGGGTGTCGATGGCGCCCTGACGGAGTCGCGCACGAAACTGGTCGACGTATTGGCGTCGCGTCGACATGATCGCCACGACCCATGCGGCAACGAGGAACACCAACATCACCCCAAGCTGCTGTGTGGTCAGGCCCACGCCGACCGCCGCGATGATCAGCAATGACGCGACCGCCTGCCCGACGCGGTGGCCGAAGACTTCGATGATGCCCTTGGCCCGCTCGCGCCGCCTACTGTCGAGCGGCAGATAGAGCACTTCGACCGCGCTGCGGTAGAGGGTGTGGCGCAAGCTACCGTCGACCGCTTTGAGCGCCACGGCAAAGGGCAGGACTGGTCCGAGCGCGAGGCCGATCGCGCCGCCGAAGATCAGAATCGGCAGTAAGGCAGAGGTTCGGTGGGCGCCAAACGCGCGGAGGAGCCAGCCGGCCCCGACGACCTGAACCAGCAACGCCACGGTGTTCAGACCGAGATAGAAGCGCGCAAAGAATGGGCCTAGTCCCTCGGTCGGAATGTGGTCCGCGACGGTGCTCTTGAAGACGAAGTCCACGACCGTGAGCGCGATCGTTCCCATCAAGACAAGCGTCAGAACCCGCGAAAGGTAGCTATCCCGAAGAAGCCAATCGAGCGAACGTCCCCGCTCGGACGAAGGCTGATCGGTCGCGGCGTCGCTCGGCATTTTCCATAGAAACGGGGTCGACGACGCGAGTGCTAAAATCACCGTTGCCGCAAGCACGAGCTCGAGTGGCGACGCGACGCGAAGCAAGCCCTCCGCGAGCAACGACCCCAGGGTGGCGCCTGTCACGCCGCCCGCCGCAATGGCGGGAAAGATGCGTTTCGCCTGGGTCACGGTCACCGCGTCGTCCAGCAACAGCCAGAACTCGATGAGGACGACGGTGATTAGGAGACCCGTCCAGACGTAGAAGCCAAACGGCGCCCAGGCGCCCATCTCGTCGAGGAGGCCCCAGAAGCCGAGTGTGACCAGGGAGCCAAAGGCGAGCGATGCCGCCAATAGCGTTCTTCGATCACGCACGTGCCGCAGCACGCGTTCGTGGACCTTGAGCTCCAGGATTGCGAGCAGGGCGATCGCCAAGTAGGCGCGCGGCAGATGGGTCGCCGGCAAACTCGTCAGGAACAGCGTATCCCGCGCCGTCTCCATGACCGAATGCGCAGTCATGATCGCCAGCAAGCCAACGAAGCCCACGGCAAGGTTCCTGCGATCCTCTCGGCGAATGGAAAAACGCATGTGTCAGACGCAACGTACCGTCAAAACCGGTACAAGCACATTTCTAGTGCGCACGAAGCTTCCTACAAGCCAGCTAGCTGCGGCGCAGGGACTCGAGCTCTTCGAGGGACCGTGGCCAGTCCCCCTTGAGCAACCTCGAAAGCGCGCGATCGGCAAGAAGCTTTCCGCCTGTTTGGCACGTCGCACAGTAGTTCGTTTCGCGATCGGTGAAAACGATTCGTTGGATGGGATCCCCGCACTCCGGGCATGGTTCACCATATTTGCCGTGTGCTGCCATCTCCGGCCGAAATGCGGTCACCTTTTCGGGAAAATCATCGCCGTGTTGCTCGAGCAATCGCGCCACCCATTCCGACAGCACCGCCTGGGTTGCGTCGTGCAGACGCCGAATCTGTTCCTCAGTCAGCCGCTGAGTCCAAATCAACGGGGAGAGCTGTGCGCGGGGGAGGATTTCGTCGGAATACGCATTTCCGATCCCGCTGAAGATCCGTGGATCGGTCAGTGCGCGCTTCACCGTGTGGTTCCGCTCGACCAGCGCGTCTCGAAAGCTGACGCCCCCGATCTCCAAGGGTTCAATTCCCCCGGGGTCGTGTTCGAGCAGCGCGTTCTGCCCGCGGCACACGTGGAGCGCGGCACGTTTCTTCTTGCTTGCTTCGGTTAGCAGTAGCGTCCCGTTCTCGAAGTCGAACGCCCCGAGGCCCAGTCGGCCGGGGATCTTGTGCCCCTGTGACTTCCATCGGAGCCGGCCGGCGATCATCAGATGCAACACGATGTACAGGTCGTCTTCCAGGACGAAGACGACCCGTTTGCCGAGCCGGCGCACGTCGAGCACCCGCTTCCCCTCCACCGCGTCGATCGATGGCTCCACACTCCTCAGAACGAATGGCGACGCGAGGCGCACGCGCTCGAGCACGTTGTCGACCACGCGTGAGCGCAGCGCATGACGGTACAGCTCGATGTCGGGGAGCTCGGGCATGGCTATCGGAGGTGGGGGTCGAGCCTGTCTCGCAACCAGTCGCCCGTCAGATTGAAGCCCAGCACGGTCAGCGCGATCGCGCCGCCCGAGAACAGGGCGACGTGCGGGAAGCGCAGCAGTACGCTCGTGCCTTGATCGAGGAGGGCGCCCCAGGACACTGCTTTTCCGGGTCCAAGTCCGAGGAACGACAACGTCGATTCCGCCAGGATCACCACGCCCAATCCGGTCGTCGCCTGAATGACGAGTGGCCCGAGCAGGTTGGGAATCACGTGCCGGCTTAGCACCTCGTGTGTTGGTACCCCGAGCGCGCGCGCCGCTTCGACGAACTCACGCTCTCTCAACGTCAGCGTTTCGGCGCGTGCCAGGCGTGCGTACAGCACCCATCCGTTGATCGCGAGCGCGACAATCAAGTGCATGAGACCCGGCCTAGCAACGAGGGCGAGAACAGCGATATTCAGCACGATCGCCGGAAAAGCTTGTACCAGGTCGGCGATCCCGGTGACCACGTGGTCGGTGAGCCTCCCGGCGTACCCCGCCCACGTACCGACTAAGGTGCCAAATACGACCGACACCCCAACAACGACGATTCCCACGATCGCGGCGAGCCGCGCGCCATGCAGCAAGGCGCTCAGGATGTCGATCCCGTTGTCCCCGGTGCCGAGCAAATGCGTCCAGGAGGGGGGTTCGTACTCGTGCAAGAGGTCGATCACGAGTGGATCGTAGGGCGCAATCCACGGACCGATGACCCCCAACACGAAGAAGCCGATCACGATCACCAAGCCGATCGGGGTCTTCCGAAGGCGGGCGCGGACCCGCTTCACGACAGCCTCACCCTCGGATCCACCACTCCGTACGCCAAGTCCACCGCGAGGTTCACGACGACGTAGATCACCGCGATGATGAGCACGCACCCCTGAACCACCGGGATGTCGCGGGCGAAGAACGCGTCGAGAAACAGCGTTCCGAGCCCGGGTCGCTCGAAGATTTTCTCTGTGACCACCGTGCCAGAGAGTAGTGCACCGAGCTGAGCAGCGCCGATCGTCATGACAGGGAGCAACGCGTTTCGAAGCGCGTGCCGGAGCAGCAGCGGCACCGAGGGAACTCCCCGGGCTCGCGCCGCGGTGATGTACTGCTGGGCGAGCACCTCGATCATCGCTGCGCGGGTTTGCCGGGTCAGTATGGCCGCGAGCGCAGTCCCGATCGTGATCGCAGGCAGGATCAACGCCTCGGGACCGGCGAGGTCGTCGCCCGGCAAGGGCAGCCAACCAAGTTTCACCCCGAACGCGAGGATCAGTAGAGGGCCGAGCCAGATGTTTGGGATCGCCAAGCCCGCCACGGCCATCGTCGATGCGATTTTGTCCCAACCCCCGCCTGCCTTAGCTGCGGCGATAGCGCCCAGCGGAATCGCCACGAACCATGCGACGAGCAACGCGGCGAGAGCGAGCACGATCGTGTACGGCAACACGTCGCGCATCATCGACCACACCGATCGATCGGGCTGCCGGAACGAGGTGCCCATGCTGCCGTCGGCCATGTCACCGAGGAACGACAGGTACTGCTCTGCGACGGGCTGGTCGAGGTTGAGCGCCCGTCGAAGCTCGGCTTTCTCTTCGGGACCCGCTTGATCGCCGAGGATCGCCTCCACCGGGTCGCCCGGGATCAGGCGCACGAGCAAGAAAACGATCGTCACCAGACCGACGACGGTCAGCAGTGCCCGCGAGAGGCGACTCACTAGATACCGCAAGAGGCCCGGAGACATCATTCGGGCCATACTACGCTCGATCCGCTCCGGCGTCGGTTTCCCTGCCGGATTGGGCTACAGACCCCCGTCGAGCTCCGCCTGCGTTAGCGCCTCCGGCTGAGGGCTGTCCGGGGACAGGGCCACGCAAATCTTGTCGTCGGCTGTGTCGGCGTCGAGGTCGATGATGCGTGCGACCCGTTCGTCCGCTGGCAGGTTCGGGTCGTAGTCCCCGCTCATCGTGATCTGACTCGGCAAGACACAGGCGTAGTCGAAGCGGCAGTTGCCGGTGTCATTGCAGGTCTTCATGCACCAGGTTTCCGCCGTGCGGCTCGGGATGAAGCGCCACTCGACACAGGCCCCCTCGGGACAGGTGTCCGGGTCGCACGAAAAGACGGTGCAATAGCCGCCTGGCTGGGCCAAATCGCACTGCCGTTCACCGGTCACCGAGCAGTCGGTGGAGCTGCCGCAGCTGTCCCCGATGTGCTGCTTGCATCCCGTCACGGCAAGGCCGGCCAGCAATAAGATAATCGCGCGTCCCATTGTCAGCGGCGGAGCATACGGGACGCATCGGGCGATCGCCAATCGCTCTGCGCCAGCGCCAATGAGTGTTAGATTCCTTCCGTATTGGGACGTTTTTGGCTGGGGACGGGGCTCGCATTGCTCGTCGGCGCTGGGGCGCTGGCCGAGGAAGGGCTCGAACGTGTGGCCTCCCTGGTCCGGACCGGCGACGATCGGGGCGCCCTCACGCAGATCAACCTTCTCCCGAACCACGATCGCGATTCAGATGCGCTGCGCTATCTCGAAGGTCGACTGCTTTCGAACGTTGGCCGGCCGTGCGATGCGATGGACAAGCTCGCGCGAACTCCGGCGACGCTTCCCGAGGCGATGCGTCATGATTCGATGCGCCGATGGGCAAGCGCTGCGGCGCAATGCGGCCACTGCGCCGATGCGCGACCGGTACTGCTGAGCACCCCGTCGAGTGACATTGCGGTGACTCGACGCGACCGCGCGATCGCTGCGGATTGCGCGGTTCAGCTCGGCGAGTTGGAGGTCGCCGCCGAGGAGCTTGCAAGGCTTACGCGTCGAAAACACGGTGTCGGCAATCGCGTCGCGCTGCTCGCGATCTTGTCGGATGTCTATGTCGAGCTCGGGCGTCCCGAGGACGCCAGAGACGCCGCACTCGAAGCGTGGAAGTCGGCCGTTCAACCCGGGCAGCAGAGCGCCGCTCGCAAATTGCAGCAGCGCGCGTCGCCGAGCGCTGCGGACCGGATCTCGCGCGCTGAGGAGCTGATGGACGCGCGCCGATTCGGCAGAGCAGTCGAGGAGCTCGAGGAGCTCGACGTGGGAGATGACGGCGTGCTCGATGCGCGCTGGCGCCACGTGTACGGCATGGCCCTCTTTCGAATGCGCACGCGTTACCTCGACGCGGCACGCGTTCTGCACCAGTCCGCCTTGCTGCGCGGCGAGCACGAGGTCGAAGATGCATTTCATTCCGCACGTGCGTTGTCGCGCGCAGACCAAGACGCTCGCGCGATTCGCTCGTATAGGCGGTTTGCCCAACGCTACCCTCGCAGCACACGCGCCCCCGAGGCCCGATTCCTGGCCGCATGGCTGGAGATCCGACTCGGTCGCACGAACGGCGAGAAGCAGATGGTGCGTCTCGTGCGAGGAAAGTCTCAAGTACGCGGGCGGTGGCGCCGTTCGGCCCTTTGGGAGCTCGGTTTTCGCGCGTTCGAGACACGCCGCTACGCCCGAGCGGCTCACTACCTTTCTCAGTACACGACGCTGGTCACCGACTCGATGGAGGTGGCGCGCGGCCTCTATTGGCTGGGACGCTCCTATCGGCGTGGACCGAAGGCGATTGATGCCTATCGCAAGGCCATCGCTGTGGAGCCGTTGCACTGGTATGCCGTTCTGGCGGCCGGGCGGCTCAAGCGGCTGAAGGTGAAGCCACCAACCCCGTTTGAGAACGCGACCTCACCAAGCGCAGTCGAGGTGCCAAGCACTTATCTGCCGGTCCCGGATACCTTCGAGGCCTATCGACATCTGGGCTTGGACCTCGACGGTGTCGCGTGGCTCAACGCTCACGAGAACGCGCTCGTCGCCGAGCATCCCAAACCACAACGCATCCCGCTACTCACTCAGCTCTATCGAGATACGGGCGCCTATCGAGACGCGCTCCTCATCGCGCGCCGACGAATGGTGTATCTCCACAGTGATCCCTCCGAACACCGTTGGTGGTGGGACGCTGCATATCCCATGCCGTGGCGGTCCGTTGTCGACGAACACCGCGCTGATCTTCCGCGAGCTTTGGTCTACGCGACCATGCGTCAGGAGAGCGGCTTTCGTCCTGAGGTCGTCAGTCGGGCGGGCGCTGTCGGTTTGATGCAGTTGATGCCGGAGGTCGCGACGAAGCTCGCAGGCAAGTCCGTTACTTGGTACATGCTCCGCGTCCCCGAAACCAACATTGCGCTCGGGCTCCAAGAAATGACCGCCCTCGCCGCGGACTTCGACGACGTCTACCCCCTGAGCATCGCCGCCTACAATGCAGGAAAGAGTCGAGTCAGACGTTGGCTCAAAGAGAGCAAAAGGATGGAGCTCGACCGCTTCGTCGAGCGGATCCCGTTCAACGAAACGCGCAACTACGTGCGACGGGTGACCACGCACTACGCGCGATACTCCTATTTGGACGACCCAGAGGCCGGTTGGCCCGAACTGCCCTCGTTCGTTAACCCCTGATTTGCTCCTCTTCGCTCTTTCGATAGACTGTTTCGAACGATTTGGGTTGCTCGTGATCGGGTCGAAGGCCAAGAGATCGTCCGATCCGCTGGGACCTTCGGCAATCGTCTTTTGGGGTGTGTGAACACGAATGAACTTCATGGCTGCAGGGCTCTCCGACGTCGGACTTCAGCGAGAGCACAACGAAGATAGCTACTGCATCTTGTCCAAGCATCGCTTGTTCGTGGTCGCCGATGGCATGGGCGGCCACCGCGCCGGCGACGTCGCCAGCCACATGGCAACGACAGAGATGGCAGCGTTCTTCGATGCGACCAGCATCGATGGTGACGGCGCCGAATGGCCGGCCGATGATGACTCGCGCTTGACGCCCGAGCAGAATCGCCTGGTGTCAGCGGTGAAGCTCGCGAACCAACGCATCTTCCAAGCGTCGGTTGGCAACCGCTCGGTGCAGGGGATGGGTACGACTGTCGTCGGCGCTTTGTACGCACGCCACGACCGGAAGATCCACATCGCGCATGTCGGGGACAGCCGTGCGTATCGGGTTCGCGCGCGCGGTATCACACAGCTCACGCGCGACCATTCATTGCTGAACGACTACTTGCTCGTCATGCCAAATCTGACGGATACCCAGCGAGAACGCCTTCCGAGCAATGTCATCACACGGGCGCTTGGGATGCAGGATGCGGTCGCCGTCGATCTGTATTTTGAAAATGTCGAGCCCGGCGACGTCTACTTGCTTTGCTCCGATGGTCTCAACGGGATGGTGGGCGACGACCGCATCCTCGACATCATCTACACTGCCGCGTCCGACGTGGAGACGGCCGCGAAAGCACTCGTTGCCCAGGCCAACCAGAACGGCGGCGAGGACAACACCACTGTGGTCGTCGTTCGAATCACCGAGTAACCATGTCCAAGAGTCTCGCGATTCGGCAGTTGCTAGACTGTCCGGAAAAAGAATTCTGGGATCGAATCTTCGGCGGCGAAGATTTCAATAACTACTTGTACGAGGGCCTCGGCTTCGAGTACGAGCTTCAGGAGTGGAACCCTGAGACCGGCTACCGGCGTGCCAAGATCTGGCCCACGCGTCAGATGCCGAGAGCCGTCGCGAACGTGCTCGGCAACAGGTTCAGTTACGTCGAAGAGGGGACGTTCGACGCTGAAGCCGCGCGCTACGACTTTCGCGTGATCCCTTCGGCGGTGACCGATCGCATTCGGGTCCGAGGTACGGTCACGGTCGAGGCGGTCTCAGATCATCAATGTGAACGATGTGTCACACTCGAGATCGGAGCGAACATAGTGGGCCTCGGGCGACTCATCGAGGCGTACTTCGTAACTGCGACCAGAGAACAGTACGCGAAGAACGCAGCCTTGGTGAACGAATACCTGGCGAGCTCTCGCTAGTGACCCGCAGGTCGGCCGCCTTTGCGGGGATCGCTCGCGGCGTGAAGGCGGCGCTCCGGCGAGTGCTCGATTTGGATTGCTTGCACATTGGCGACGTTGTGAATCGGATCGATCTGGTGGCCACGGGCGCGAAGCGCGTCTTGCAGGACCGGGTCTAGAGGCGCGACTGTCTCGACGCGAAGCGCTTCGGGTGCGCCTTGGTGGTGAACGCGCGGGGCCGCCACGGCCTCGCCCACGTTCATGCCGTGCAACAAAACGTTCATCGCGACCTGCTGCGTGGCGGTCACGATCCGGCTTCCCCCCGACGCACCCACGCAAAGCACTGGCTTGCCGTTTTCGAGCACTATGGTGGGCGACATCGTCGACACCGGACGCTTCCAGGGTCCCGGTAGATTCCGGGCGCCCCCAACCAGCCCGAACGCGTTGGCCTTCCCGATGCCGCTCGCAAAGTCGTCCATCTCATCGTTCATCACGATGCCACCTCCGGTGAACCGTGCGCCAAAGGGAAGGTTCACCGTCGTCGTGATCGAGGCGACGTTGCCCTCCGCGTCTACTACGCAAAGGTGTGAAGTCCCGGCGTTATCTGGAGCCGGAACGCTAGTTTGGGGCCACTCGACGGGGAAAGCATAGTCGGTGCTCGGATGCGCTTCACCGTCAGCTGCGAGCTCGGCGCGCTTAGCGATGCGGGACGGGGCCATGATCTTTTCGAGCGGTAGGATCACCTGGTCCGGGTCCCCGAAATAGCGCTGGCGATCGAGGAACGGCCCTTTCCAGGATTCGGCCATCGCATGCAGGAGCGGCGCGCCATAAACTGGTTCCGATCCCGCCGCCTGTTCCAGGATCGAGAGGCTTTGAATCATCGTGAACCCGCCCGCGCTCGGGGGAGGCGCCGTCACCCAGCGATATCCGAACGCCTTCGTGTCGAGCGGCTCGCGCGTTCGTACCCGGTAGGCGTACAGATCTTGCAAGGTCATGATGCCGCCTTGCTTCTGAACGGCGGCCACCATCTCTTGGCCGATGATGCCGCCGTAAATGACCGCCGCACCCTTTTCGGCAAATGCGCGAAGCACACGTGCCAAGCGGGGACGACGCAACGTCGCCCCGGGTTGCAGGTCCCACTTCGCCATCACCGGGTCTTTGCGGAGCTGAACCTCGAAGGCGCTTCCCATCGCGCCGAGCGCATCACTCACCACGAAGCCCTCTTCGGCCAAACGAAGGGCGGGCGCAATGACCTCACGCAAAGAGAGATTCCCAAAACGCGTGACCAGCGCCTCGATTCCCGCGGGCTCCCCCGGGACGCCCGCGGCGAGGCCACCTAGCTGAGAGGGGGAGCTCGCTGGGCCCTCTCCGTGCTCGCTTTCGATCTCGAACATCGTCCGGGTCGCCGCCCGCGGGGCACGCTCGCGGAAGTCTAGAAACGTCAGTGAGCCGTCCTTGGCGCAATAGTAGAGTGCGAAGCCTCCGCCCCCGAGACCGCTGCTCGCCGGGTTAACCACACCGAGGGCCAGCATGGTGGCTGCAGCCGCGTCGGCCGCGTTGCCCCCTGCTCCCAAAATCTCGGCGCCTACCTTCGAGGCTTCCGCGTGGTCGGCGGCGACCGCGCCGCGCCGGAACACCGCTTCGGGCCCGGGTCGGGCGGGTGAGTTCGCACCAACGAGGCCCGTGATGAGGAACGCCGAAACGCACCACAACACGATCAAAAACGAGCGCTTCATCGCTCGCACCTTGCCTCCAAACCTGCGGGGATGCTACCGCAGAGTTTGATGCGCTTCGTGTTCGTGATGGACCCCGTGTCGACGGTCATCGTCGACGAAGACACCAGCTTTGCTTTGATGCTGGAGGCGCAGGCCCGCGGCCATCGGGTCGAGCACTGCCTGCCGAGCGATGTGGGGCTTCGTGGCCGCCGGGTCGTTGCTCGAGTTAGCCGGGCTTCGATGCAACTCGACGTCGAAGAGCCGATCACCTTGGGCGAGCCGGAGGACATCGACTTGGTGGACGTCGATGCGGTGTTCATCCGCAAGGACCCACCGTTCGACGACGCTTACCTGTGGTTAACGCTCGTTCTCGATCACCTGGAGGGCAGCACACTGGTGGTGAACAACCCGCGCGGGCTGCGCGAAGCGAACGAGAAACTCTATGCGCATCACTTTCCGGAGATCGTGCCGCCCACGATCATGACGAGTCACAAGGACGAGATTCTTCGATTCTTGAGCGACGTTGGTGGCAAGGCTGTCATCAAACCGATCGACGGTCACGGCGGTGAAAGCGTCTTCCTGCTCACCAACGGGGACAGCAACCTCAATGCTTTGATCGAGTCCGTCACCCATCTGGGCGCGCGGAATGCGATTGTACAGGCACTCATCCCAGAGGTGTACGACGAGGGGGACAAACGAATCCTTCTCGTGGACGGTGAGCTTCTCGGTGTCGTTGGGCGCGTTCCAAGCAAGGGCGACCTCCGGAGCAACGTGCACGTCGGAGGCTCAGCGGCACCGGCGGAGCTTGCCGATGCGGACCGGAAGATCATCGAGACGATCGGCCCTCGCTTGCTCGCCGATCAGCTCTTCTTGGTCGGCCTCGACGTCATTGGCGGCAAGCTCATCGAGGTGAACGTCACCAGCCCGACGCTTCTTCAACAGATGTCGCGGCTCTGCGGGGAGAACCTTTCCGTCACAGTCATCGATCGACTCGAAGAGAAAGTCCGCGCCTACCCCGCCTAGGGTGGCGGCTCAGCTCGAGCCAATCCGCACCGCCGCGGAGGCCCCCGCACCGGCGATCGCACCGATCGCCACGGCCACCAGGAATGCCACCGTTGCGCTCATGACATCGAGTCCGTCTAGGACGAGTCCAGTCATGCCAAAGAACGAGACGAAGAACGTCCAGAATCTTCGTGACCGCACCGTGCGTACGAAAAAATCGCCGCCCGCCACGCCATCGAGCTGACCGAACTGGCTCGGTCTCGTCGTGTCGTCGTGCGCTCGCGTCTGGTCGTCTGCGTCGGCGCGCTTGTCCCTCAAGAAAAGCGAAGCCCCAAGGAGCACAGCTCCGAGCACCAGGGCCACGATGTAGACATTGATCAGCATTTGGCGCGCCCTCCCGTCAACAAGCCTGGACCCCTGTTGCACCCCACGAGACATCGATAGGATGAAGTCCTTCGTCTTTGCAAGCCACTTCGAAGCCTTTTGCGGCATCAGGGTCGACGAAGAAGGCGACCGCAACGTCGCCGCCACCTGCTCCGCATGGCTTGGCACTCCCTGAAAAACGGGCTGCAAGCTCGGACGCGCGTCTTAGCCGTGCATCGACGATCGGGGCCCGAGCCGCGGCCCCGAGCATGCCCATTGCATCCGAGTATGCGGTCGCTTCCGTGATCACGTCGACGGCATCCCCCGCCGCGAACGCCAACGCGAATCGAGCTGCGAGCTCCGAGAGGCGCTCCATGCATGCGCGGTACCCCTCGGGATCATCACGCCGAAGCACGTGCACCTGCCCCACGAGCTCACTGGTTCGCGCTGCGTGGCCCGTCCACACGAGGCGAATCACGAGGTCGCCCGGACGCTCAAGCGCGTCCGTCGTGACGTCGTCTCCGGTTCGACTGAATCGCAGAAAGCCCCCGAAGGTCGAGGCTGCGACGTCGACGCCGCTACCTTCCGGTGCGACCGAAGCGTGGCCCCGCAAGGCAAGCGCGAAGACGCGTTTCAAAATCTCAGCGTCATCGAGGTCATGGCCGTGCGTTGCGAAGCTCGCGCCGGCTGCCGCCACGGCCGCAGCGGCCGACGAGCCTAGGCCGAGCTTGACGCGATCCTGCTGGAGGTCGCTCACCTCCAAGGTCAGGCAACCAGGCACCGAGCCCAACTCGGCTTGCGCCAGGTGAAGGGTGGCCACGACCTCCGGGGGCATGGGCAGCGAGTCTTCGGACCAGGCGACGGAGACACGGCGGCCGACGGCGGCGACGACCGCTGGAGCCCCTTCGAGCACCGCGTACTCGCCGCACAGAAGAGCCTTTCCCGGTGCGCTTGCCCCGACTGGTGTCATTGATGCACCTCGACACCCGGCCCCGGTTTGGCGACCCACGTTCGTGTCACACCAGGAGTTCGGTCGAGCGCTTGGCGGACTCGGGTCGCGTCACCGATCCCGCAAAGCGCTTTGACGTGTGGTCCGGCGTCCATCGTCGCCCACGCCGGTATGCCGCGCTCACGCAGCCCGCGAACGGTAGCGAGAGCGGCCAAGGTTGCAGGCGCCCAATAGAAGATCGGCGGATCTGAGGTCATTGCGCAGCTGTGAAAGGCTAGCGTGCTCTGCTCCATTGCGGCGCCTAGCGTGTCGAGGTCGCGCTCCTTCACCGCGCGCTTGATCTTCCTCGACCATTTGGGCGCCTGGTCCAACCAAGCCTCGTAGTAGGGGGACGTCTTGCGCGAACGCTCCATCCCTTCAGTCGAGCCCACTTTCTTCTTGCCGGGCTCGGTCGCCGCGACGATCAGGCGAAGGTTCCAATGCTCCCGTGGCGCGATCGGCCTAGCGGCCAAATCCGAGTCGCCGTGGCTGCCCGCAGGGAGCTCGACGAACCCACCATAGATCGACCGAGCCGCCGAGGCGCTCGATGCTCGAGCCAGCGCACTCAGCCGGCGGGCGTTGAACCGAAGACCCGCCGCCGCGGACGCCGATGCAGCCAGCGCGGCGAACCCTGACGCGCTAGACGCGAGCCCGGCCGCGGTCGGGAAGTGATTGTGACTCGTGACGTGCGCGCTCAGGCGCAATCGCGCCTCGCGTCGAACCCGATCGAGCATGGTAATGACCCGCTCGGCTTCGGCCGCGGTCGCCCGTCGGCCGTCGAGCCTCACGACGTCCGACGCTAGCGAAGCGTCGAACCGGACTCGCGTTTCGGTCACGAGCTGGTCCAGGGTCAGTGAGATGCTCGGAACGGCGGGGACGTTCCGTTTCACGTCGGCCTTTCCCCAGTACTTGGCGAGCGCGATGTTCGCGCAGGCTCTGGAGCTCGCTTCCATCGACCGACCGGTCATGCGCTCACCTCCGCGACGAACGAATCTTCCCCGAGGACGTCCTGCAAGCGCAGCGCTTCATCGCGCTTGGGCGCCAGAGCAAACATGCAGCCTCCTCCGCCGGCGCCCGTCATCTTGGCGCCAAGCGCTCCCGCGTGTCGTGCGGCTTGGCACATGTCGTCCAGTTTGGTGGTGCATAGCATCAGCGAGCTGAGGATCGTGTGGTTCAAGTCGAGCAGTTGCCCGAGCGCGATGTGGTCGCCGGCCTCGATGGCAAGCTTGGCGTTGCGCACCAGCACCTCGATGCCTTCGAAAGCCTTGTTCACGCGCTTTCGGTCGCTCTTCAACTGCCTGCCAACGGAGGCCACCATCTGTTTCGTGCTCGAGGACTCGCCACTGTAACCGATCACCAAGTGCAACGGCTTGTTCGAGCGTAGCGGCCGAAGGGCATCCCCCTTGCGATAGAACCCAACGCCTCCGATCGCCGACATGGTGTTGTCGATTCCCGATGGATTGCCATGAAAGATCTCCTCCCAAGCAAGTGCCGCCGTCGCGAGGTCGGTCCGCGAACGCTCGATGCCGAGGGCCTCGTCGATCGCGTCCAAAACGGCTACGCCGATCGCGGCGGAGCAGCCGAGCCCCGCACCGGCCGGGAGATCGACCTGCGCGCTCACCTCGAGCGGGGGTCGCGATGGATACATCGCCAGCGCAACAGCAAACGCTCGTTCGAGGGGCTCGTCTCCTTTGGGATCGGCCCTGAGCGCCAAGTCCCAAGGTGAGAGCCGCAGGAGGTCGCGCTCGGCTGCGGCCGCGGTGGCGGTGACGCCCCGTTCGATGCCCACCGCGATCGCCGGGCAACCGTGAACCACCGCATGCTCCCCAAGCAAGATGACCTTGCCTCTTCCGAAGCCCATCAGGTCCCTCGGTCCGTGAGCCGCCCTGTCACTTCCTCGAGCAACTGCTTGGCTTCTTCGTCGAATGGGCTCGTCGCCAGGGCGCTACGCGCCTCGTCGGCCAAGAACCCGAGCCGCGTCTTGACCTCCCGTTCCGCCGCGGACAGAACCTTGGTGGCAGCGAGGACCTCGTCGTCTGTCGCATCGGCGCGTCCCCAGACGCCCTCGAGCACTGCTCGTTCCGCGTCGCCGTGACCGAGCCTACCAAACGCTGCCACGACGGCGTTGTGCTTGCCGTGCCGCAGGTCATCCCCCGGCTTTCCGGTCTGCTCGGCGTGCCCGAACGTTCCGAGGAGATCGTCCCGGAGCTGAAACGCGACCCCGAGGGGCGTGGCCCAACGGCGCAGTGATTGCATGCCCGCCTCGTCCGCATCGGCGAGGATGCCCCCAAGCTCCGCCGGCCCGCGAGTCGTGTAACTCCCGGTCTTCAGGTCGTGCATTCGCTCGACATCTCCGTCGGTCATCAGGTCGAGTTGCTGTCCCGCAAACACTTCCTTCTGGATTCTCACGAAGAGCGCCAAGCCTTCCTCCCGCCGGCCCTCAGGAAAGTTGCCGCTGAGCAGAAGCTCCCAACCAAAGGTCGAAGCCAAATCCCCAGCGAGGATTCCGAGGCTCGCGCCCAAATGATCGTTCCTGTGCTTCTTTTGGAACGCGTAGTGTACCGCAGGCCCTCCACGGCGTTCGTCGTCCTCGTCCATCCAGTCGTCGTGAATCAGCAGGTACGTCTGCAGAAGCTCCAAAGCGGCGCCGACCTCGAAGGTCGGGCTGAGGTCACTGGCTCCACTGGCGGCCCTATAGGCGGCCGCGGTGACGATCGGCCGGAGCCGTTTACCCCCACGCATCGTCAGGTCGCGAACCTCGGTGACCAGCTCGATGGCCTGTGGCGACAGGCGACTGGCTTCCTCGCACTTCGACTCGAAAAATCGATCCAGGATGTCGTCGACGTCCCGACGGATGCCTCCCATCCAAGACTCGAGATCCATTTGCCCTTGCGCCACGGTGTCAGTGTCCTTATTCCGAGCTACGTACACGGCAGGACGCTGCCGAGCAAGCAACGCGATGACCTCAGACATTGAGCAGAGAAAGGCCGACCATCTCGATCTGTGCGCGACCGACGATGTCGCGTTTCGGCAGCGCACCACCCTTCTCGAATGCGTACGGCTGGTACATCAGGCGCTTCCCGAGGCCGACTTCGACTCGATCGACACCCGTGTTCGGCTGCTAGGCAAGGAGCTCCGCGCGCCGTTGTTGATCGCCGCGATGACCGGCGGGCACGAGCGCGCCGCCGAAATCAACCAAGCCCTAGCCTCAGTCGCCAATGAGCTTGGCTACGCGTTCGGCTTGGGAAGTCAGCGCGCGATGCAAAAGCGCCCAGAGACGAGTTGGACGTACCAGGTTCGCAAGCGCGCGCCTCACGCCCTGCTCTTCGGCAACGTTGGCGTGGTGCAGGCGCGCGACCTGTCCACCGACACCATCGCACAGATGTTGGCAGAAGTTGGCGCCGACGCCCTGTGCGTGCACATGAACCCTGCCATGGAGCTGGTTCAACCCGAGGGCGATCGCAATTTCAGCGGTTGTCTCCAGACCTTCCAACGACTCTGGGCGGAGCTCGATGTGCCGGTCATTGCGAAAGAGACCGGGAACGGGATCAGCCGTGAGGTCGCGGCCCAACTTCGTGCGATCGGGATCCGGCACGCCGACACCTCGGGTGCGGGCGGCACCTCGTGGGTCGGCGTCGAAACCTTGCGCGCCGACGGCGACGGGCAAGCGCTCGGCGAGGCGCTATGGGATTGGGGTATCCCCACGGCAGCGTCGGTTCGATATTGCGTCGAAGCGGGGATGACAACGATCGCGACTGGTGGCATCCAAACCGGCATGGACGTGGCCCGGGCAATCGCCCTCGGGGCGAGTTGTGCCGGCATCGCGCGCCACGTCTATCAGGCGTTTCTCGGAGGCGGCACCGACGGCGCGCGCTCGTTCTTGCTGCGAATCGAGCGTGAGCTTCGCTCGGTCATGCTGCTCTGTGGCGCCAAGACGATCGAAGAGCTTCAGCAGGCACCACGCATCGTAACAGGCGAGCTCCGCGACTGGCTCGCCTAGTTAGCTTTCGGCGGGGGCTTCGCTCGGGACGGTTTCGCGCTCTTCAGGCGCGTAGCGCAGCAAGTCTTCGACACGCTCGAGGAGCTCTCCCTCAAAATGCACCGAAAAGCGCGGCTCGAGGAGTTTTGTTCGAACGCGCCAGACGACCGGGTCGGCGGGGTCGCGGAGCACTACCGGCGTGGCTCCGGCCAGCACCCAAGGTGAGCTGAGGATCGCGTCGGTGAGGGCCATACGCACCTTGCCTGCGTCGTTGTAGCCTTCGAGGCGCACCACCACCTCGTGCTCGGCTTCCGCGCCCGCGTCGTACACCATCGGCGCGCCGACCATCGCGCGATTGGGTACCGTCAACCGATGGCCTTGTCCGTCACGTAGCCAAGTCGCCCGGAGCGACCGTCCTTCGACGGTACCTTGGAAACCATCGCCCGAAACCCACATGCCCCTCTTCACGCGGCGCTCAGCTGCCAAGATTCCACCCGCAACTAGATCGGCGAACAGATCGCGCACGGACCATCCCACGACCAATGCGAGAACGAGCAGCGTCCAGAGAATCCAGTCCTGACCGGCAGGGACCAATTGGAGGACAATCGCCAGAAGAAGCCCGAAGCCGGCCAACCGCAAAGCGAAGACCAGGACGCCCAAGACGCGCCGCAACGGAATATTGGTCGTGATCCAACTGCGGGCGCGCTCGGCGAGGAACAGCGCGACCCCCACGCCCAGGAGTGAAAGGAACAGGATTAGAAGCTGGTTGCGGTCGTCAGACGGCGGAGGTTCCTGCTCCAGTGGGAGTGCTGGAGGCGCCTTCGCGATCCAGTGTGGCGGCTCCAGAGAAGGCTCACTCGGTCGCGTCTCCGGTTTGACGGGAGCCGCCGGCGTGGGCGCAGGCTTGCTCTGCGGGACCGGCTCGGGTGCGGGCGGCGCAGGCGGTTCCGCTTGCTCCTCGGGTCGATTTGATTGCCACGCGGACGGGTCGAGCAGCTGGGCTCCGGCGGGGGCCGCGATCGACGCGACCAGGAGCACCGACAAGCAGGAACGGCGAAGTGTGCTCATCACAGCACCCACCCTCGCTCCGCGAATACGCGGCCCAACACCCCTCGCAAGTGGACCGCGATCACGAACGCTCCCTCGCGCTCGTCGAGCAAGCCGAGGTGTGCGAGCCGGCTCAACTGCGCCTGCGCGGTGTTGACGTCGAGCCGGAACAGCCTCGATTGGCCTGCCGCGTCGATCCAACCTTCACGCGCGATCTGATAGAGGTTGACCAAGATATCGTCCGGAAGGCGCCGCACGCGCGCGTAAGACGAAGCCGGAATCGGCCCAACGTGCACGATGTCATCTTGGATGCCCCGGATCGAAGCGAGCCATAGTCGGAGCGCATCGCGCACGAGACCACCGGTCGCTTCGTGAAGCTCGTGGAAGTATTGATCGTACGGCCGGCGAATGCGGGTGGCGCTCCGCGCAAACAAGCCTTCGATTGGCGAGCCCTCTCCGCGATCGAACGAGTGTTCAAAACCGCTCAACCGGTGCCTGGCGATGACCGCAGCTTGAAGCTCCTGCTCGTTCAACGGGTCGAGCCGGATCGTCTCTGGGAACGCGTCTCGCAATGGCGCGACCGTCGAGGCGAAGTTCCAGAACAGCACGGCGCCATGTGCCAACCAACGGCGCCGGCCCCCTTCCTCGATGATGCCTTTGACGAATCGGCGAAGTGGGGCGAACCCTCCCGGCGCCATCGAGAGCATCCAATGAAGGCCGTCTACGACGACGAGCTGCCCTTCCGGGGCGTCCTGGAAAATCGCGTCGACGTCCTCGACGCTCACTGGAGCGGTGAACACGACTCGCTTCACGTTCTTCCAACGGCGGCTTCGCACGATCGCGCTCGAAACCGCCGCCTTGCCGACGCCGTCGACGCCGATCAGCGCGACCGACCGCAACCGTCCCTTGACCTCGCTCGAAAGCACGGCCTCGGCGCGGCGGATCTCTTGGTCACGGCCGGTGAGCACGTCTCCGGCCTCCATCGTGTCGGCAGCGAAGAGCCGGCGGTAGACCAGCGGCAGGTCAGCCGCCACATCAGGAGCGGCGAACGTTCCCGCAGACAGCTCCTCAGTCGGCAACGCTCCAGTGAGGCCGAGACGCTCGCTCCAACGCTCCAGCTGCTCCTCGCCGAACAAGGCACGAAGTCCGCCGCGCAACTGGGCCTTGAGCCGCTTGCTGCGAGGCACGCGCTCCGCCTTTTCGATCATTCGAAGGCCGCTGGCGGCGCGGCGCATGGCCTCTAGCCGCGACTTACTGAACGAGCCCTCGGCCAGTTCGCCGCGAAGCGTTTCGAGTGTGCCGAGCGCCGCGTCACGCATCTCGGTTTCGATCATTGCGGGCCAGCCCTTGGCTTCGGCGCGGATCTCCTCGAGCGAATTGTAGCTCCGCTCGAGTTGGCCATAGACCATGTCGCGGAGCAGCGTGTGCATCTCTTCTGGGATCGCCTCGTCGTGGACGATTTCCAGCTCCGCGGTAGCCAGCTCCACGTTGAAGGCGACAACACGTTCGAGCTCTTGCAGCACGTTCGCCAACGGCTGGATGCGCTCCGCGAGCTCACGGCGGCTTGCGAGCAACTTCGGCGCCACACGGCTGTCGATGTAGGTGAGCACCACTTCTCGAAAGGGCACCTCGACCTCGGGCAGCGAAGTTGGCAGGCGCCACTCGCCGGTTTGGCGTTGCCCCACGGTCACCCGGTAGCGTGGGGTGAGGCTGCGGCAGGCATCGACCAAGGTATCGAGCAGGGGCGCGATCTTCGTGTCGTCGCTCAGGTCTTGATAGAGCTCGGTGGTCACACGGGCGGCTTCGCCTGTGGCCTTGCTCGTCGCCTCCGTAGCCTGGCGCAGCGCGGCGGCAAGCTCATCACCGGAGTAGTCGCTCTCAAGCTCGGTATTGAGCTCCCCGAGCGCGTTGTGAAGCGTGTCACTCACGCGTTCCACCTGCGAGATCGCGCGCCGCTTGACCGTGTTGGTGAGCCGCAAGACGTACTCGGCAACGTTATCTTTGATGCGCGCTTCGAGCCCCAGCAGCTCCAGCTCCATCGCGAGTGAGGAGTACTCGGCCGAGCTCGCCTTTCGAAGGTTGGACACGTCCTTCGTGAGCGTCTCCATAGCGCGCATGCGGTTTGCGAAACGCCGGCTGGTACGGCGCTCGCTCGTCCGCAGGTCCAGTGTCCCGAAAATCGGGAGGTCTTCCTTCATTTGGACGAAGCCAGAGGCAAGCGCACTGGCCGCGCGATGAGTCCCGTCGCCCGTGATCCGAACGATTTCGTCGAGCGCTAGAGCAAGCTCCTCTTCCACGTCATGTCGCAGTTGAACGAGCTGCGCCTCGAGGTCGGCGTCGGGTGCGGCGGCTTCGTCTACGATGTCGTCGTAGCCTGCAATCACCCCATCAAAGAGGCTTCGCGTCCGTGCTGCGAGGTGCCTGTCGGCTTCAACGAAAAGTGCAGCCAAACCCTCGAGCCGCGCCGGCGCGTCATACGAGAGATGGAATCGGCCCAAAGCACGCAGCCGAACGTCGCGCGTCGGGGCGCCTTGCCCGAAGGCTTTGCGCCAGGCCGCTCTCACACGAAGAACCTGGCGCCGAAACGCTTTCCCAATTGAATCGCTTTCCTTCGACTGGAACGACACCGCTTCGTACGGAGCGGTGACGATCTCTGGCAGCTCGTCGACCAACCCGTCGACGTTGTCCAGCATGGTTTCCGGAGTCCATGTCAGCTTGGCGAGCGTCACCGACCGTCCGAGCACGATCCCCCGCCAGTGTGCTGCCAAATCGGATTGTGCGGAGCGCAGCATCGTCACCAGCTCATCGCGCTCGGTACCCTCCCCTGCGCGCGCTTGCACCGTCAAACGTCGATGGTGACGCAGAAACTCGCGTCGCAAGTCGCGCAAGTACTTCCCGGCGTCGAGCTGGAAATCCCGAAGCGGCCCTGTCGATACCTCGCGAACGATGCTTTGAAGATCGCCCGCGAGATCCTGCATGCGATTGTTGAGCTCCGCGCTCTTGGTGTGCAATGGGGAGCCCCACAGATCCTTCTTGCCAACGTGCTCGGGCCAGGGCTCGAGTTGTTTGACCGCGCCCTCCTCGCCTAGGGGTCGCATAGAAGGAGGTTTCACCGACAAGTGCCTTGCCGGAGTGAGCGACGCGCGACTGGTGCTCGTCTCCCCCGAGAGAGTCAGGCCCATCTTGAACATCACCGGCCCGATCAGCTCGTTGATCGCGACACCCCCGATGATCAACGTCTCGAGCGACCGCCCGAGCTCACCGAATGTGTTTCCGATGATCGCGGCAAGCAGGATCGACACCCCCGCCTGTGAAACGAACCCCATCCACCCGAAGTTCTGTGTCGCCTCGTCCGCCTTGGCGAGCCGGGCGCCCACCTTGGTGCCGGAGTAGATCGCGAATGCGCGGACGCCAACCAGGGCCACCGCGAACAACGCGACCTGTTGGAGCTCCTCCAGATGGAGCTTTGCGCCGGCGAGCGTAAAGAAGACGACGTAGACCGGCAGCGACAGGCGCTCCACAGTCTCGATGAGTCGGTGCCCCGTCTTCGAGAAGTTGGAGACGCCGAAGCCGGCGGCGAGGAACACCAGCACCGGGTCCCAACCAAGCTCCGCGGCGATAAAGGCGACGAGGTATACGACGCCAACGACGAAGATCAGAAGCTCCTGGTTGACGTACCGAATGTAGAGGGCCATCAGGCCGCCCACGACGACCGCCCCAAAAATGATCGAGAAAACGATGTGCTGCAGGAGGTAAGCCACGATGCCGCCCTCCATCGTGGTCACGCCGACTTGCTGCGCGAGGACCACTTGGGCGACCGCAAACGCCACCACGACGATCACGTCCTTGAGGACCACCACCGACAGGACGTTCCTCGTCATCGTGCCCGCGGCCCGCGATTCCATGATCACGGCGATGGTGGCGGCTGGAGAGGTTGCCAAGGCCACCGAAGCGACCATCGCGCCCACCGCCAACGCAGCCGCCATCGGCAAACCCTCGATACCCGGCAAGCCGATGAAAGGCACCGCGCCCGAAATCAACCAGAAGAATGCGGTGACCAACACACCGATGGACACGATCTGCGCTGCGAGAATGGAGCTGATCGCGCGAAACCCCTTCTTGAGCCCTTCGATCTTGAGCTCGCCACCGGCAGTGAGCGCAATCAAAGCAACTGCGAGCGAGTCGAACAAACTGAGTTGCTCGATCACGTCTGCGTTGAGAATGCCCTGGTCGAAAGGCGCGGGGAGCCCCAAGCCAGTCAGCGCTTTCGCCAGCGAAGGGCCGAACACGAGACCCGCGATCAAGTAGCCGGTGATGTGGGGTAGGCGGATCTGGGCGACGAGCCCACCGATCGTGTAGCTCGCCAAAACAACGAAGCCGAAGGCGAGCATTCCGCTCGGGTCGAAGCCGTCTTGAGCGAACTGCTCGAACTGATACAGCGCCACCATGCCGAACAGCAGCAGAATGATGACGGTGATCTGCCGGCGCGCGTGGGTCTCTTCGCCGGGCGGAGGCATGCTGTATGCGCCCGTCATCAGCGTCTCCAGAACCCAGGCAGGATCAGTGCGAACAGCGTGAAGAACTCGAGTCGTCCGAGCAGCATGGCGATCGCAAAGAACACCTTACTTCCCGCCGAATAGGAAGAGAAGTTGTCCGGCCCCACGTGGAAGGGTGCGGGGCCCATGTTGGACAGGCAAGTCAGCATCGTTCCAAACGCGGTGGGTGCCGGAACACCCTCGACCAGCGTCACGAAGAGCAGGCCAAAGCCGATGCATCCCATGTAGATCAAGAAGAACGATGCGACGTCAGCGAGGACTTGGTTGCTGATCGCGACCTTGCCCATGCGAACCAGCTGCACGGTAGCGGGCCGGAAGCTCTTCTGAATCTGAGAAACGGCCTGCTTGCCCATCAGCACCGCCCGCTCGACCTTGATGCCGCCCGCGGTAGAGCCGGAGCATCCGCCGACGAACATCAACAAGATCACGATGGTAAGCGCGGTGGAGCTGTAAACGCTGTAGTCGTCGGTACCATACCCGGTGGAGGAGATCGTCGTCGCCACCATGAAGAACGAGTAGCGGAAAGAGGTAAGGAACTCTTCATGCACGCTGAGATTCAGGACCGTCAGCACGAGCACCGCGAGGAGCACGATGCCGACGTACCAGCGAAACTCGATGTTTCGCACGAGCGTCCTCCAGCTGCCGGTCCGCAGCAGGCCGTAGTAGAGGCCGTAGTTCACGCTGCCGATCAACATGAAGCAGGCGATCACGTACTCGACCGCGGCGCTGTCGAATCCTCCCACCGAGCTATCGAGCGTCGAGAACCCGCCCGTCGACATCGTCGTGAACGCGTGGCACACGGCGTCGAAAAGGTCGAGGCCGAGGACCTTGAGCAAGGCGACCTCGAGGATGGTGAAGGCGCCGTAGAGCTTCCAGAGGGTGAACGACGTCTCGGCGATGCGAGGCCTCAACCCTTCGGCCGTCGTTCCGGGCACCTCTCCGCGGAACAGGTGCTTACCGCCCGCGCCCAAGTTCGGGAAGACGGCAACGAACAACACGACGATGCCCATGCCGCCAAGCCACTGAATCAAGGAACGCCAAAGCAACAGCGGGCGCGACAAGCGCCCTTCAATGTCCGATATGACCGTGGCGCCTGTGGTCGTGAGACCGCTGACCGATTCGAAGAACGCATCAGCAACCGACATGCCCGCCCCGAGCATGAAGGGGACGGCTCCACACGCGCCCGCCGCGATCCAAATCAGGCTCACGGCCAGCAGGGCCTCCCGGCGCGAGATACGCTCGGACACGAAGCGGTTGCCGTAGAGGAACGCCGCCATGCCAATGGTCGACACGATGATGGCAGACAGAGCCAACTCCGCGGCGCCGCCTTGGGGCCGACTCGGGTCAGGCGCGAACTGGTCCCAGAGCATCCCGACCCCAGCGCACAGCGCGATCATGACGCCGATCCCCAGGACAACGGCCCCGACTGGTCGGATCACCCCGCGAAAATCTCTCGACTGTGTGGTCACTCACCCCTCGGTCGAAAGAGCCGCTCGACGGTTGCCCGCGCTTCTTTGGTCGTCATCAGGATGACCCGATCACCTGGCCGCACGACGTCTTTGCCGTGTGGAATGATCACGTCGTCGCCGTGTACGATCGCCGCAAGGAGGGAGCCTCGGGGCAGGTTCATTCGGTGCAGCGGTTTGTTGACCGCGCGGCACTTCGGGCTCGCCGTGAGCTCGACGACCTCGGCCTGACCGTCTTCGAGTACCGTCAGGCTGTGGAGACCTCCGCCTCGGGAGAAGCGCAGGATTTGGTCCGATGCCACGGTGCGCGGGGAAAGAACGATGTCGACACCGAGTTGGCGGTAGATCGACGTGTAGTCGGCGCGCTGCACGATCGTTGCGGTTCGCTTGCACCCCGCGCGCTGTGCGAGGAGGGCCGCCATGAGGTTGATCTCGTCCTGCTTCGTGACCGCAGCAAACAGATCATAGGTGCCGACCTCTTCTTCTGCGAGGAGCGCCCCATCGGTGCCGTCGCCATGCACGACCTCGATCCCCTGGAACTCGCCGCTGACCTCCTCGGCGGTGGCGAGGTCGCTTTCGATCATCATGACTGTCGCCTGCTGTTGCAACAGCTCCCGCGCGAGCGCCTTGCCGACGACGCCGCCACCGACGATGCAGACTCGGCGCGCCTCGCGTTCCTTGCTGAAGAGGCGCTCTGCGGCGAGCACACCCTCGGGGCGTCCGATCAAATACACGCGGTCGCCTTTGACCAACACGTCTGCGCCGCCGGGAACGAACAGCTCTCCGTCACGGACGACCGCGCTCACCAGCGTGTGTGGCGGGAGCTCGACCGCAGAGAGCGGTTTGTTGAGGGCGCGCGACTCATCGAGGTCGATTTGCACGAGCTCGACCCGATCCTGCGCGAGATCCACGACATCTGAGGCACCATATGACCGAGCGATGCGGCTGAGCTCTTGAGCGACTAGCACGCGCGGATTGATCACGACGTCGACCCCGAGCAGCCCGTAGCGTATGCCGTCGGTCCACTCGGACCATGCGGTGCCCTGGACGCGCGCCACGACGTGCTTCGCTCCCAGCTGCTTGGCGGCAAGTGCGGCGATCAGGTTCATCTCGTCGTGGTTCGTTACAGCGACGACCAGGTCCGCGCGGGCCACACCCGCAATCTTGAGCAGGGTTTCACTCGCCCCATATCCAACGATCGATGCGACGTCATAGTGCTCTTCGGCGTACTGCACCGCCTTGGCGTTCGCATCGACGGCGACGATATCGTGTCCTTCTTTGTCGAGGACGCTCAACAAGTGCCGCCCGACTTCGCCCAAACCTATGACGACAATGTTCATCTGCTAGTTACCTCGATCGATGTTCGGGAATCGGAATCCTTGAGCTCGCGCTGGATCTCGCCCTCATCGACCAGCAAGCCTCTCAGCAATCGCGGTGCCATCAGGTCATTCAAGATGATGGAACCCAGAACGACGGAGTACGCGATCTTTGCGGCCTCTCCCTCGTAGACCAGGCGAAAAGAGACGGCCATCGCAAGCGTGACGTCACCGTGCGCCAACAACCCACGGAACAAGTCCTTACGCAGGCTGGTACCCCAGCCGGCGATCACGCTCGCGAGCCATTTAGCACCCGTGCGGGCGACGAGGAATCCTCCCAACGCGAGTAGGGTCGGCACCAGCTCCGTGCGCTCCCACAGCGCGCCGGCAAAGATCAGCAGCACGATCGCCATCGGACGTTCGGTCGACTCGAGCGTGGTATGCAAGAGCTGGCCACCTCGCGCAAAGTTCACCAGCACGAACCCCATCGAGAGGTTCACGGCCAACGGCGAAAGCTCGAGGAAATACGCCCCGCCGGACGCGAAGGCGATGATGCCGACCAATGCTAAGAATCGCGAGTTGTCCGACTCATCGCCGGCTAGGAAGAGTGAAAACAAGAACCCCAGCGCGCCGCCGAGCAACACCGTGACCCATGCCCACAGTGCAGGGGAGTAGTCCTGGGCTTGCGGGGCGTTCTCGTGGAAAACGCAGAAGATCAAGCCAAACGCGAGGATGACCGCGATGTCCCCGAGGCGTGTTCCGTTTCGCAACAGTGAAGCGAGGCGTCCGCTGACCTCGTAGCGCCTCGCGAGCAGGTCGAATGGCTCCGCCGAGTCAGCCGCCGCAAAACAGGCCAGCGCCGAAGCGCTCAACGCAGCGTCACGAGGGGAGGTGAAGACCCACCCCGTCTTCGTGAAAAAGTAATAAGACCCGATGCCGACCGCTACACCCGGCAGAAGGTGATGCAGGAACACGACGCGCCACGTGGCAGGGTCGAGCTTCTGAAGACTAGCGAAGTCGAAGTCCGTACCGCGCAGCAACCCGACCCACCCAGCTGCGAGCGCGATGATCGGCAGCAACCCGGCGACGTTGTCGAGCGCGTGGATTGCGGGGAAGGCCGGGCCCAGCAAGAACCCCAACAACAGATACTCGGCACCGCTGACGACGAGAAACCGACGCTGCAATCGCTCGACGACGTTATGCGCGAGAACGTACGCAACGCCGATCACGATCACGAGCAAGACGACCGTCCCCAGATCATCCGCGCTGTCGCTTGGACCCGACCCGCTCGCCGCGTGTGCGACGCCCGGCAGTGCCGCCCAGACGAGCGGCACCACGGTCACCATCAGCCTCCCCAGCATATCCGCCTAATTGTGAAGAAGAAGCTCCGGGAGCGGTAGTTTCGGGCTGGACAGGTGTTTAGCGTGCCTCAATGGCCCACCAGGACGCTACTTTCGCAGCCCCTCGAGCACAATCGAGATGAGACTCTTCGTGGTTTCGATGGGATCCATTTGGATCTGGTTGCGTACCGAGGCCAGTGCGAGCGCCTCCACGGCGCCGAGCACGGCAACGGCACTCACGCGCGGGTCGGAGACGACGACCAGTTGACGATCCACCGCGACTTGGCTGAGCGTCATCGCGCGCTCGTCCAGGTCGGTTGCTAGATCCGAGATCGCCTGCCGCGCTGTGGTCGCCGGGGCTCGACGCTCTTGCAGATACAGGCACATGGCGTCGGGGTGCATCGCGAGCGCGCCGACGAGCCTATTGCCGAGTTGCGCGTATGCAGCGACCGCATCCCCACGGCTGCCCGCTTCCCGCAGCGCGTCGTCGCATTCCCTGACCGCTTGCCGGGTCGTACTGGCCACCGGCTCGATGACGGCTTCGACCAGGTCTGCTTTGTCCCGGAAATACCGGTAGAAGTTACCTTTTGCCATGCCGGCTTCACGAGCGACGTCGTCGATCGTCACCGCTTCGATCCCCCGCTCCAAAAAGAGCAAAAGCCCAGCGTTTATCAGGTCTTGGACGCGCTTGCGCCGGTTGATGTCTCGCTTGCCCCCAAACGCGCCGGGCCGCTCCACGGGGCCCGCGCGCCTGGGCCGTCTTTCGTCATCCATCGAGGTGCTCCTAACGGGGATCGAGCCGCTGCGATGGCCCATTATGGGGCACGCCTGCCCCACGTAAAGTGGGTTTCGCGAAAATATTGCGCCTGGGCGGCCCGCTTTTCAAAACATTGCGGAAAATCAAGGAAACCGCCACAATTCGTAGCGTTAGACACGATTGACACGGAAGGTGCGGCCCCCTAAGAGCTTGGCTTAGGACTCATCGGAGCAACGGATGACCTTACCCGCTCGCAAACCTGAATGGCTTCGGGTTCGGCTCCCCACTGGGCCGCAGCAGGACGAATTTCAGGGTCTGAAGTCCCGATTTCGTGGCCGCGGCCTGCACACCGTGTGCGAAGAGGCCCGCTGCCCGAACATCTTCGAGTGCTGGGGGCAGGGGACCGCCACCGTGATGATCCTCGGGGACACCTGCACCCGCGGCTGCCGGTTCTGCTCGGTCAACACCGGGAAGCCGGGCGGGGTGGTCGATCCAGACGAGCCCGAGAAGACCGCCTTGTCGCTCGCCGAGATGGGGCTCGCCTACGTGGTGCTGACGATGGTCGATCGGGACGACCTCAACGACGGCGGCGCTGCACACGTTGCGAAGACGGTTCGGCGCATCAAGCATCACAGCCCGGAGCTTCGCGTCGAGACGCTGGTTGGCGATTTCCGGGGCCAACGCGAGGACGTTCGAACCGTCGTGAGAGAAGGAAGCCCCGATGTCTTTGCGCACAATGTAGAGGTCGTACCGCGCTTGCAGCGACCCATTCGGGATGCGCGCTGTTCGTGGGACCGTTCGGTCGAGGCGCTGATCGCGGCCAAGGATCTCGGCTCTTCCATCACCAAGTCGTCGCTGATGGTAGGCCTCGGCGAAGAGCGCGATGAAGTGCTCGAAGCGATGCAACTCCTGCGGGACGCTGATGTCGACGTGCTGACCATCGGTCAGTACCTGCGGCCCACCAAGCGTCACGCGGCGGTCGAACGCTACGTCGAGCCCGGGGAATTCGCACAATACGAGCGGGCCGGCGCCGACATGGGTTTCCGCTTCGTCGCGTCTGGGCCGCTGGTTCGATCGAGTTATCGCGCGGCGGAGATCTTTCTTACGGGAGCGCTTGCGGCAGAGACGAATGCGGGTGAGGTGCCGCCGATGGATCGCTACGGCAAGAAGAAGAAACTCGCCGTTCTGACCTGAGGGGGAACATGCACGTGATTCGCGACGATGGAAGCCTCGACCCAACGCGCGACCCGGGCCTGTCGATCGACGAGGTGGTCGCCCTCTACAAAGCGATGGTCCGAACTCGGATCGTCGACGATCGCCTAGAGAAGATCCAGCGGCAGGGCCGCATCGCGTTTCACGTTGGCTCGCTCGGAGAAGAGGCCGCCATCATCGGCGCCGCAGGAGCGCTCCGCGATCGAGATTGGATCGTTCCCTGCTACCGGGAGGTGGGCGCCCTGCTTTGGCGAGGTTACCCACTTCAGCAGTACGTCGACCACATGTACGGCAACGCAGACGACCCGCTGCTAGGCCGCCAGATGCCAGACCACACATTCAGCCGCGCGCATCGCTACCTTTCTGTGAGCGCGCCGATAGGCACCCAGATTCCGCACGCCGTCGGTGTCGCGATGGCGGCAAAAAAGCGCGGCCTCGACGAGTGCGTCGGCGTGTTTTTCGGCGACGGTGCGACGAGCTCGAACGACTTCCACGCAGCGATGAACTTCGCGGGGGTGTATCAGGCGCCGGTGTTGTTCTTGTGCCGGAACAACGGCTACGCGATCAGTCTGCCGGCGGAGCAGCAAACCGCGACGCGCACCATGGCGGAAAAGGCAGCGGCCTACCGAGTGCCGGCAGCTCGGGTCGATGGCAACGATGTCCTAGCGGTCTGGCGGGCCGTGCGCGACGGGGTGCAGCGGGCCGCCGATGGGGGCGGACCGACGTTCATCGAGCTGATGACATATCGCCTCGGCGGTCATTCGACCTCGGACGACCCGCGAATCTACCGGAGCGAGGAAGAGACCGACTCCTGGCGGAAGGCCGACCCGATGTTGCGGCTCCGAAAGCACATCGAGCAGCGCGGCGTCTGGAACGACGACCTCGACGGCGATTGGCGCGCGGTCTGCGATGGGGAGGTCAAGGAGTGTGTGCGGCGTGCAGAAGAAAAACCGGCGCCCGCGCTCGTCGAGATGTTCACCGATGTGTACGAAGAGCAACCGTGGCATCTTCGTGAGCAGCAGGCGCAATGCATCGACGGTCCACGTGCGACTGCCGAGGAGGATGAGTCATGACTCAGATGAATCTCGTCCAGGCGATCAACAGCGGGCTTCGAGGTGCGCTCCAGGAGGACGACAACGTCTTGGTGATGGGCGAGGATGTCGGGCGGCTGGGCGGTGTCTTTCGCGTCACCCAGGGGCTTCAAGAGGAGTTCGGCGCGGACCGCGTCCTCGATACGCCGCTATCGGAAACTGGAATCTTGGGGACGGCCATCGGAATGGCTCTTCATGGACTGAGGCCAGTTTCGGAGATTCAGTTCGCCGATTTCATCTATCCGGGCTTCGACCAGTTGGTGAGCGAAGCAGCGAAGTACCGCTATCGAACGGCCGGGGAGTTTCACGTGCCTATGGTGGTACGCACGCCTTACGGTGGCGGCATTCGCGGCGGGCAGTATCACTCGCAGTCGCCCGAGGCTCTGTTCATCCACACCCCGGGGCTCAAGGTCGTGTGTCCGTCGAACCCATACGACGCGAAAGGGCTCTTACTCGAGGCGATTCGCGACGAGGATCCAGTCCTTTTCTTGGAGCCAAAGCGTGTATATCGCGCGGTGAAGATGGACGTGCCCGACACGCCGTACACCGTCCCGCTCGGGGAGGCGAAGGTTGTTCGGCCTGGGGAGCAAGTCACCTGCGTCGCGTGGGGGGCGATGCTCTATGAAGCGTTCACTGCGGCGGAAGAGGTAGCGAAGCAGGGCATCGACGTCGAAGTGATCGACCTGCGCACGTTGTGGCCTCTCGATATCGACGCGATCGTCTCCAGCGTCGAGAAGACCGGCCGTGTCGTCATCGTGCACGAAGCGCCGCGGACCTGTGGCTTTGGGAGCGAGCTCGTCGCGCTGATCACCGAGCGCGCGTTCCTGAATCTCGAGGCGCCGCCGGTCCGCGTAACCGGCTGGGACACCCCATTCCCTTTGACCCACGAGCGCGAGTATCTTCCCCTGGCTCACCGCATCGCTCCCGCGTTGCTCGATACGGCGAGGTACTGACCGATGGCACGGCTCGACTTCAAGCTCCCCGACATTGGTGAGGGCGTGGCCGAAGGCGAAATCGTCCAGTGGTTCGTCGGAGCTGGTGACACGGTTGGCGAGGATGATCCGATGGTGGAGATCATGACCGACAAGGCGACAGTGACGATCGGCGCGCCGTGCGATGCTCGGGTCGAGAGAATCTGCTTCGAGGTCGGGGCGATTGCGCAGGTTGGGGAGGTGATTTTGACGTTGGAGTCGGATGCGGCTTCGAACGTTGAGGCGGCGCAGCGGTCTTCGAGGCCGCCCGCGACTGCGGTGGGGGAGATTCGGGACCAGCTGCCGGGCGCCGCGTTGTTTGGCGGTGACCGTTTCCAAGCGAAGCCTCTTGCGACGCCCGCTACCCGGCGTCTCGCAAAAGACATGGGGGTCGACCTTCGGCTAGTTCGGCCGAGTGGCCATGGCGGGCGGGTGACTCGCGATGACGTGCATGGGGCGCTGCGCCGGGAGGTGGCCGAAGACCGGCCGAATGCGCCGCTGGAGGAGCGGCAGCCGATCATCGGGATGCGACGGAAGATCGCCGAGCGGATGCATCAAGCGAAGGCGACGGCCGCGCATTTCACGTTCGTCGAGGAGTGTGATGCGTCTCGTTTGGTCGATTTCCGACAGCAGCTGTTGCCAGAAGCGGAACGCCGCGGGGCTCGGCTTACGTTCTTGCCGTTCATCATCAAGGCGGTCACCGACGCGCTGCGCAAGCACCCTGTCCTGAACAGCGCGGTGGATGAGCGCACCAACGAGCTCGTCTACAAAAAGTACTACAACATCGGGGTAGCGACCGCGACGGCGGCGGGGCTGATGGTTCCCGTCGTGCACAACGCCGACCGCCTCCGGATCTTCGAGCTCGCCGAAAGGATCGAAAGGCTCTCGCGCGCGGCGCAAGACGGAACCCTGGCCCCCGAAGACCTACGAAACTCGACATTCACGGTGACCTCGCTCGGAAAACAAGGCGGCCTGCTTGCGACGCCAATCCTGAATCACCCTGAGGTCGGCATTCTCGGGGTTCATCGGATCAAGGAAAAGCCAGTCGTTCGTGATGGCAACATCGTAGTCGGCAAGGTGATGTTGCTGTCTCTCTCGCTCGACCACCGCATCGTCGACGGGCATGTGGGCGCTGCCTTCGCCTACGACGTCATCGAAGCGCTCGAGAACCCGGAGCGGTCGTTCCGCGAGTATCTTTGATGCCTCCGATTCGGCAGAAGCTGCTCGGCTGGTACGACCAAGCAGCCCGCGATCTCCCCTGGCGCCACACCCGCGACCCGTATGCGGTCTGGGTCTCCGAAGTGATGCTTCAGCAGACGCGCGTCGAAACCGTCATCCCCTACTACGAGCGCTTTTTGGAGAGCTTTCCGACCCCGCACGCCTTGGCCGAAGCCGACGAAGACACTGTGCTGTCCCGATGGAGCGGGCTCGGTTACTACCGGCGTGCGCGGCTATTGCACGCAGGTGTTCGAGAAGTCGTCGCGCAGTACGGTGGAACGGTTCCCGAAGATGAAGAAGCTCGACGCTCGCTCCCCGGTGTCGGTCGCTATACGGCAGGCGCAATCGGCAGCATCGCCTTCGACAAGGAGGAGCCGATCGTCGATGGAAACGTGACTCGCGTGTTGGCGCGCTTGCTGCGAATCAGGACACCCGTCGGGACGTCCGCCACGACCAATAGGCTGTGGGAGGAAGCCGCGCGGTTGGTTCCGGGCGAGCGCCCCGGTGACCTCAACCAGGCGTTGATGGAGCTCGGCGCGACCGTCTGCACGCCCAAGCAACCACGGTGCGAGTCTTGCCCCGTGGCTCAAGAATGCGAGGCCTTCGCGCATGGTGAGGTGGATACGCTTCCGGTTCCGCGAGCGCGGAAGGCTCCGATGGAGGTATCACTTTGCGCGGTCGTAGCGACCCGGGGCCGAGGTGCCGACCGGAAGGTCTGGCTCGTCAAAGGAGATCAGGCGTTGTTCGGTGGGTTGTGGAGTGTGCCGATGCACGAGGGAAGCGCGCGTGGTGTCCTCACCGCTGCAGGGCTCCACGCACGGCTTGGCTCGGAACCGGTTGGAGAAGTCGCGCACGTGCTCACGCATCGGCGTCTGCGGATCGATGTCTACCGCGCGTCGGCGGCGCGGGGGAGTGAGTCGGGGACCCGGCGTTCGTTTACGGCCAACGACCTCGAGCGGGTAGGCGTCTCGACGCTGACCAGGAAACTTCTAGCCTCCGCCCTTCGGGGCTGACATGGGCACTGACGCCGTCACGGATTAGCCCCCGCTTCCCCCACCCGATACACTAGCGGACGTGGGGATCCTTGCGTATCGGGGCGTGTCCAAGCGCTTTGGGCAGCACACGGCGCTCGAGGGGGTGTCGCTGGAAGTGGCGCCCGGCGAGGTATTTGGTCTCCTCGGTCCGAATGGTGCGGGGAAGACCACATTGATTCGGATCGGGCTCGACATTCTTCGCGCCGACGAGGGGGAAGTATTGCTGTTTGGTGCAGCGCCCAGTCCGACGGCACTCGATCGCACGGCGTATCTTCCCGAGGAGCGTGGGGTCTACCGCCGGGCCAAGGTGCGTGAGCTGCTCACGTACCTCGGGCGGCTCAAGGGGTTGAAGCGCGCTGCGGCTCGCAAGGCTGGGGACCATTGGCTCGAACGCGTGGGGTTGAGCCGCGTTGCGGACCAGCGGGTCGAGAGCCTTTCGAAAGGGATGACGCAGAAGGTTCAGATTGCCGCCTGCCTAATGACCGACCCGGAGCTCTGCGTTCTCGACGAGCCGTTTTCCGGCTTGGACCCGGTCAACGTGGCGCTCGTGACTGATCTGATCGAAGAGCGACGCGCCGGCGGGCGCACGACCGTGCTGTCCACCCACATGATGCACCAAGTCGAAGCGCTTTGTGATCGCGTGGCGCTCATTCACCGAGGCAACCTGGTGGTCTACGGACCGCTCGACGAGATTCGCCGGCGATACTCTCCGCACGAGGTGATCGTGTGGACGGCGATGGATTTGGCCGCGCACGGCGTTCGAGCCACGCAATACAAGGCAGGGGGCTGGCGCGTGGAGCTACCGCCGAACGCCACGCCCGCGGGATATCTCCACGAGCTCGTCCAAAACGGAGTGCTGATCGATCGCTATGAACCGTTGGTGGCGCGTATGGAAGAGATCTTCGTCAGCTTGGTGGGCGGGGGCCGCTGAGCGTGCGTATCCGACGCATTGCTGCCGTAGCGCGCTTCGAGCTTCTGTCGGTCGTCAAACGCTGGTCGTACTTGATCGCGACGTTCGGGTTGCCCGTTTTCTTGGCGGTCGTTTCGGGCACCGTCCTTGGCGTGCAGACGTACTTCCTCAGCCAGCGCGCGGCAGAAAGTTCCGAGTTCGGTCTGGTCGATGAGGCCGGGATCGTCGACCGGTCGGCGTTTGAAGATCGTGATGGCGCGAAGGTTTGGACGGCGAACGCCAACGACGTCGTGCTCTACGACAATCGTGATGCCGCGACGAAAGACCTCGAGTCGGGTCGCCTTCGCGCGGTCTACGTCGTCGGAAAGGACTATCTCTCGAGCGGCGAAGTGCGCGCGATCCAGTCCGAGAAGACTCCGCTCTTGAGCATGCGCGGAACGACAATCGAGCCGTTGCTTCGCTCGCTGTTGAGAAAGTCGCTCGTCGAAGGACACCTCGATGCCGACGTGCAGGAACGGGTGCTCTCCCCCGCGTATTTCGTCCGCAGCCGCCTCGGTCCCGAAGGCGACCAAGTCATCGAGCTCGACGAGGCGCTCGACCTCCTCGTGCGAACGACGATCCCACTCTTCCTTGGGATTCTCTTGCTCACCGCGCTTCTGAGCGCCTCGGGCTACCTGGTCCAGACCGTCTCGACCGACAAGGAGAGCAAGATCGTAGAGGTGCTCCTGTCATCGGTGACCCCGGAAGAAATCCTGGCCGGCAAGCTCTTTGGCCTCGGCGCTGCGGGTCTGGTCCAGTTTGCGGTGTGGTCCTCGATGGTCGTCTTCGTGGCGCTCACGGCCTCGGCTGCTTTTGCATCCGTCGTGTCCATCCCATGGCAAGCCCTGGGCGTTGCGCCACTGTTGTTCATCCTCGGCTACCTGTTCCTCGGCAGCCTGATGCTCGCAACCGCCGCGCTCGGCGCCAATGCCGCCGAAAGTCAGAAGCTCACGATGGGCTGGGCGATGCTCGCGATCCTACCGCTCATGGTCCTCGTGATCTTGCTCGATGAGCCCAACGGAATCCTCGGCCAGGTGATGACCTGGATTCCGTTCACTTCGCCGCTCACCGTGATCATCCGCTTGGCGGTCGACTCTTCAGGCATCGCCTGGTGGGAAGTGGTCGGGTCGATGGCGGTGCTGGTGGTGTCGACATGGGTGTCAATCCGGATCGGGGCGCGGTTGTTTCGAGTTGGATTCTTGCTGACGGGATCTAGACCATCGCTTGGCGAGCTGTGGCGCCAGGCGCGGTAACCACGAGCCACCGGGGCCTTCACAGAACTGAGTCACCGGAGAACGGCACGCGACGCACGTGCTCACAGGTTCACCGGGGCTCGGACAAACACGACACGAGGTTGCGCCGGACGGGGCGGCTTGCAAAGGTGGCCGGATGGACTGGGGGGCGTGGGCCACGCAAGCCGCCCCTCGGAGGTTTCAGGCACAACGTCACGCTGGTAGGTTTTACGCATGGTAGCTTCCCGGG
>CALJYC010000128.1 GCA_937984275.1 uncultured bacterium
GGGTAGTGCTGCGCCTGAAGCGAGACGTACGCGAAGAAGGGCTTTCCATCCGCGTGATCCTTGCCGATGTATTCAATCGTCCGATCGATGTAGTAGCGGGTCGAGTAGAAGTCCTCGGGCAGATCGACTTCCTCGAAGCCCTCGTAGAAGTGCACGAAATCGTACATCGGAAGATACGATTTCTTCTCGAAGTTGTCGGCGCCGCTTTCCATCAACGCGATCGAGCGCTCGAAGCCACGCGCCGCAGGAAGGCTGTCCTTACTCTTTCCGAGATGCCACTTGCCGGCCATGTAGGTGTGGTAGCCCGCATCTTGGAGGAGCCGCGGCAGCGTGACCACGCCGTCGCTCATGTATCCTTCGTAGCCCGGCTGATCGAACTGGTTGTCGGCCATGATCTCGATCATGTTGCCCATGCCAGTGAGGTGATTGTCCACGCCCGTGAGCAGCATGCTTCGAGTCGGCGAGCAGGTTGCAGGGGTGTGGTAGTTCGAGAACTGCACGCCGTTTTCGGCAAGCTGGTCGATGTTCGGCGTGTTGATCTCCGAGCCGTACGCACCAAAATCGGCGTAGCCGGTATCATCCAGCAAGACGACGATGAAGTTGGGAGAGCGGTCCGGCTTTGCGGATGTCTGCTCCTCGGTATCGGGCTGCGTGTCAGCCGCCGTGGATGTCCGCTCGTTCTTCGAGCAACCGGAAGCTGCGATGATGCACAAAGCGATGAGTATGGATGTTCGGCGCATGTCTTTCTCTCCAGTTGGTCTGAGGAACTCAGTCGGGTTGCCCGTCTCCGACGTGGCGCACGAAGAAGCCCAGGGCCGCGATGACCAGTGCGATTCCGGCACCGTAGCTCAGCAGGGTCTCGGGCTCGTAGGCGTTGGCGGCCTGGCCGAGAAACGCCACGGCGAGGGCGGCCACGATGACGCCGATGATCTTGTCCTCGAGGTCTTTGAGGGTGTTGATCTTGAGACGCATGGGCAGCTCGATCTCTGCGTTGCTGATGAACAGTTTGTAGATCCCGATGCCGGCGATGTACGCGACCGTGCCCACGAGGAATAGGTCGATGATTTCGATGACGGCGAGAGACATCGTCTTGGAGGCCTTCGCCGAGAAATCGCCCGCTTGGAGGAGCTGTGCTCCAGCGGTGACGATGCGGCCGATACCCATGATGACGACGCCGGCGGTCAGAAGGACGCATCCGACGACGGGGATGACGAGGAGAAAGCGGCAGGCCGCGAGGAAGCGCGCCATCTTTAGGACCTCGCCGCCTGGTTAAGTCGGAAATACACGCTCATGGGGCAGAAGCTATCACATTGAGCGCTTGCAGTGGCCGTGGACGATGGTCGAAATCGGCTGCTCTAAGAATCCTCCCCACGGTGATCGACTGGTTTACATTTGCTGGCTGCTGCCATAGCGTTCGCGTTCGGTCGTTCTGGAGAAGGGTAAATCTGCATGCACAGAGTGTCGTTAGGTTTATTGGTCGCTGTATTCTTACTATCGTTTGGTGCCTGCACGAAGGATGCTGGACCTTCGGCCGCCGAGGAGGCCTCTGCGGAGGAAGCCGCCCCGTTTGTGCTCACTTCCGTAGTCGCAGCCCCCACGGTGAAGCGCATCGGCACGCCCCGCGCGGCGAAGGGCGACGCGCGCAACCCGGACATCAGCCCGGGTGCGAAAGTCGGCGACAAACCCAACATCCTCGTCATCTGGGGCGACGATGTCGGGGTGGACAACATCAGCGCCTACAACCACGGCATCATGGGCTACCTGACGCCCAACATCGATCGCCTCGCCGCAGAGGGCGGCATGTTCACGCACTTCTATGCTCAGCAGAGCTGCACCGCAGGGCGCTCGTCGTTCGTCTTGGGCCAGCACCCGTTCCGAACCGGGCTCCTCACCATCGGCATGCCGGGCTCGGACCACGGCATTCCCGACTGGGCGCCGACGATCGCAGATCTATTGAAGGATCAAGGATACGTGAGCGGCCAGTTCGGCAAGAATCACCTCGGCGACCAGGACAAGCATCTGCCGACAAAACACGGCTTCGATGAGTTCTTCGGCAACCTCTACCATCTCAACGCAGAGGAAGAGCCGGAGACGTATCACTACCCGAAGGATCCGGCTTTCCACGAGAAGTTCGGCCCGCGCGGCGTCATCAAGTCGACCGCGGACGGGAAAATCGAAGACACGGGGCCGCTCACGCGCAAGCGTATGGAAACAGCGGACGAGGAGTTCCTCGGAGCGGGTCTCGACTTCATCGAGCGTGCGCACGCGGACGACAAGCCGTTCTTCGTCTGGATGAGCACGACCCGAATGCACGTTTGGACGCGCCTCAAGAAAGAGTCGCAGGGCGTCACTGGCATCGGAATCTATCCAGACGGCATGGTGGAGCATGACGGCCATGTCGGTCGCATACTCGACAAGCTCAACGAGCTCGGCATCGCCGACAACACCATCGTGGTTTACAGCACCGACAACGGCGCCGAGACGGTGAGCTGGCCGGACGGCGGCATCACGCCGTTCCACGGCGAGAAGGGCACGACTTGGGAGGGCGGCATGCGCGTACCTGCCATCGTGCGCTGGCCGGGAACCGTCGATCCGGGTGTCATCTACAACGAGATGATGTCTCAGGAAGACTGGCTGCCGACGTTGCTCGCGGCGGCCGGCGTTCCCGGCATCGTCGACGAGTGCAAGAAGGGCTGCCGTGCCAATGGGAAGCAGTGGAAGGTCCATCTCGACGGTCACGACTTTGGGCCCTTTTTCAAGGGCGAGGTCGAAAAGGGCCCCCGCGACTCGATCTATTACTTCGGCCAGGGCGGCGAGCTCAACGCGGTTCGGTGGAACGATTGGAAGGTGCATTTCGCGACGATCGAAGGCAACATCGCCACGGGTACGCGCCTGCCGACCAACTGGCCCTTGATCGTCAACCTGCGTGAGGATCCCTACGAGAAGATGCCGCACGAGGCGGAGATGGGTTACATGCGCTGGTACGCAGACAACATGTGGCTCTTCGTTCCGATCCAGCAGAAGATCGGGGAGTTCCTCAAGACGATCCCGCCGTATCCGTTCCAAGAGGGCGCCAGCCTCAGTGCGGCGGGCATCGACTACAGGTCGCTGAAGGCATACAAGGCCATGCAGCTCCTGGACCAGCTCACCAAGCAGGGCGGCGTAGGTCACTAGCC
>CALJYC010000129.1 GCA_937984275.1 uncultured bacterium
GTGTCGATCAATACTACGACTCGCATCGATCCCCCCCCTCGACAGAGCGTGATCGACGGTGAGCCCGCGACCCTGTGCGGCATCGCATTCGCTGGTGCGAGTGCTTTCGCAAACGTATCTTCGAACAATCGGCGCGCGCCGTCGTTCTCACCGACGCCGATGACGAGCAGTTTCTTGAAGGCCGTGTGTTCGAAGGCTGGGTTGCGCCAGCTCAGAGGGATGCTGGTGTTGGTCTTGTTGCAGGCGGTGAGGGCGGCCGCCGCGATGAGGAAGATGAGAAGTTTGCTGAGGTGGGTCTTGGTCACGGGATCATCTTCTCTTCTTTGAGCTTCTTCGCGACAGCGCCGGTCATGGATTCGCGCGCGTCGGGGATCGAGTCCGGATCGACCGTTTCCGATTGGCCTGTCCAGACGAGACCATCGTTGGCGACGGCATAGAGACTTGTTTCCAGCCGGATCGTGGTGCTGGTTTCGAAGTAGCCTGGCTCGTGCACCTGGGCGTAGGTGGTGCCGTAGAATCCGTAGAAACCGCGTCCGTAGAACCCGCCGCCGCCGCCTGAGTAGTACCTGGTTCTCGGGTTGTTGTACGTCGACGCGGGCGTGTACTCTTGGTCCTTATCGACGCTCAGCAGGCGGGTGATGAGCACGCCATCGAAGTTGCCGGCTTCGATCGCGGCCCGGATCTCCTCTTCGGTTAGCTGTTCACTCTGCGGCAAGACGCCCCAACTCCCTTGGGCGACACCGCCTTGCTCGGCGATCGCCTTGACGAAGGCATCCTCGAAGGCCTGGCGGCTCTCCTGGTTCTCGGCGACCCCGATGACCATCAGTTTCTTGAAGACGGTCTGTTCGTAGCCTGGGTTGCGATAGCTCTGGGGGATGCTGGTTTTCGTCTTGCTGCAGGCGGTGAGGGCAGCAACCGCGACGAGGAAGGTGAGAAGTCTGCTGAGTTGGGTCTTGGTCACGCCGGGAGGGTACGGCAGCGGTCGGGTCAATGCCAGCGTTAGTCGGTGTCGCCGTTGGTGCCCAAGTGCCCCAACCGGTCCTGCTTGGTCTTCAGGTACTCCCGATTGTGGTCGTGAACCTCGACCTCGTGTGGCTCGCGGCGGGTGACTTTGATGCCGTCGTGTTCCAGGCCTTGGACTTTGCGCGGGTTGTTGGTCATCAAGGCTACGGAGCGGACGCCTAGGTCGCGGAGCATGTCGGCTGCGACGTGGTAGCCGCGTTGGTCGTCTTCGAATCCCAGCGCGAGGTTGGCGTCGACCGTGTCGAGGCCTTCGTCTTGTTTGGCGTAGGCGCGAATCTTATTGCCGAGGCCGATTCCGCGTCCTTCTTGCCGAAGATAGATGACCGCGCCCGTGCCTGCGCTTTGGATGCGCTCGAGCGCTAGGTCGAGCTGGTCGCGGCAGTCGCAACGGATGGAATGAAGGGCTTCGCCCGTCAGGCACTCGCTGTGCACCCGGATCAGGAGATCCTCGGCGCCTTCGACCTCGCCCACCGTGACCGCAAGGTGCTCCTTGTCCCCATCGAGCTCGCGATACACGACCACCCGAAACGATCCAAAGCGCGAGGGCAAGTCAGCCTCGGCGTACCGCTCCACGGTGGGTTTGTGTTTGCTTGAATCGCTCATGTGAACAGCCTCGGTACCACACGCCGCACCCCCGTTCCATCCGCCCCCGCGCTCATGAGCCCCACCCCTGCACAACTGCGGTGACCGAAGCCCCGTCGACCGCTCACAGCGCGGCCTTTACGGGGTCAGGATGGAGCATGGGCCTCGGAGAGCTGTGCTAGCAACGATGCGACCGACTCCGTGACGAGGCTAACGCGCTCCTTGACGTCGCTCGTCTCGAGGATCTGCTGACGTTCGTCCGGACTGACGACGAGTTGGTCCGCGACGACGTCCGCGGCACGTCCTGGCACCAGCTCGGCCGACACCTGCAGCGCGAAATCCGGCTGCCGCTCGCGAACCTTGGCCGCAACGCGCGTTGCGCAGGCCATCATGGCAAGCATGTCGGAAGATGATGCGACGCCGAAGTCTTCGATGGGCTCCGCACGCGCGCACCGGTAGGCGTGGCCCTCGTTCGTGAGCTCGTGGAGACGGACTCGGTCGAGGCCGTGCAAGATGACGTCGTGGGTCCCGTCGGCTTGGCGCTGGTGTGCGACGATGCGACCCGCGCCGGCGATCTCGTGGATCGCTGGCTTCCCTTCGTAGCTGTCTTCCCAGCCCGGCGACAGCAAAGCCACCGCCATCGCAGTGCACCCACTTTCGAGGCAATCCTCGATCATTTCCGTGTAGCGCGGCTCGAACAGATGAAGTGGAAGCGCCGTTCCCGGAAAGAAGACGACTCGGGGCAGGGGAAACACAGGAAGCCTGGCCAGCTCCTTAGCCGACAGCGGAGTGCTCGGTTGCCAATCCATGCGAGCCTCTACTCGGGCTCGTGCCAGAGCACTTGCAGTGCTCGCGGCAACTGCGGGCTTCCGAGGACGTCGCACTTCTCACACGCGAGGGGGAAGTTCCCCTCATCGCAGGACTGGCATTCTGTCAGGACGGACACCATCGCGGTTAGCTCCTCTCGCAGCTTTCGGAGCTTTGCAATCTTTTGTTGCATGGTGTCGATTTGCTCGGTCAACACGTTGGACATCCGTTGGCTGGCTTCTTCGGGACAGTCACAGTCGGACTTGAGGCAAAACAGGTCTTTGATGTTTTGCAGAGAGAGCCCGGCCTCACGGAGGTCTAGGGCCAGTTGCAATTTCATCAACTCACGTTCCGAAAAGAGCCGGTGGCCGCACGCGCTCCGGCGCTCCGGCTCGATCAGCCCTTCCTGCTCGTAAAAGCGCACCGTTCGGAGCGTGCTGTCACTGAGCCGCGCCATGTCGCCGGTGGTGAGGAGCTCACCGCATGCCGGTTGCTCGATTGCTAGTGTTGGTGAGTCCGTCACGCCGCAAGCTCGAAAACGTGTGTGTTTCCAGGAGCTTGGGCAAATATGGAGGCCAGCTTCTCCATGTCAAGGCTGCGGGGCCATGCCCTCGGGATCATTCAGCAAACCCAGATACGCCTGCTCGATGGCTTCGAAGCGCATCGTGAAGGTGTAGTAATCGCGATCACGCACGTCGCCGAACACCTCGAGCGCTTTTCCGACTCGCAACTGATCCTCGGGGGCGGTCTGCAGATGGGCGCCCCAGCCCGGGACCTCCTGGCCGAGGAGCACCTCCAGGGCGACACCGATGGGATTGAACGTCAGCGAGCATTGCTCGAACCGCAGTCGCCATCCGGTGTAGTCGTCTGGATCGGTCACCCACTTTCCATCCTCGAGCTGGCGGACCAGGAGCTCGCCGAAGTAGGCACCGCTCATCGGGGCCATCAGCGACACGAGCTCATCACGCGGCGCGTCGATGAGCTCGGCATAATGGTCGAGAATCGGGAGGGTGTCCTGGGTAAGGTCGAGCTCCATCCCTGTGGCGTTTTTGACCGAGGTCACGCAGGCCACGGTGAGGTCCATCACGGCGGTGTTGGCTTCCATCGCAGACCTACAATAGCGTGCTTCGCCAAACTGGCCATCGGTCGATGAATGCGTTAGTCGGGAGGTTGGACGCCGCGTTGACTCACGAGCTTCATAACGGGCCTGGCCAGCTCTATACAGGGCCGTCGGGTCGCACCCGTATGGAGCGTGTTCGCGTGTTTCGCACGGATCGTGAGCCCCTCGAGCTCGAGGTGTTCCGGGTCATCAATGTCGGGGAGTACCCGGAGCTCCGGGAGCCCGCGCTCGGCGGCACCTTGCATCGGCTCGACGACGGCGAGGTTGTCGACGTACCGTTCATCTATCACGACCCCGAGGCACAGCAGTTCGTTTTGGTGATTCCGCACGATGCGCGCGGTCGCGAGCTATCCGAGCGTGCGAAGCTGCTCGACTCGCTCATGAAGGAGCACGAGGAGGAAGTGCCCGACTACGTCCGGCATTTTGCCATCGTCTATGGACGCCGCGGACTCGTGACCCACCTCGACGATTCGGAGACGATGGAGGTCGACCTCACGGAGCTCGAGCCGGTGGACGGGCCCCAAGTCGTGGCTAGCTACTACCCCAGGCTCGCAGGCCTGCTGCCACCCGCCGGGTTCTGGGACCGGGCGTCGACCGAGTTGGCTCCGCTAATCGATGACGAGGAGCTCTGGCTCTTCGTTCAAGTCGGGGAGGACGACCATGACGCGTTTGCGGAGGCAAGCAGCGACCTTTTGATTCAGCTCAAGACGGTCGAGCAGCTTCCAGTCTGCATCCTCGCACTGACCGACCACAAAGCGCACGCCGTCCGGCGAGCATACCTCAATCCGGTGCGCTCCGTGGACGGCCGCATCTTGGAGCAGCTGCGGCGCGACTTCCACGCGACGGTCGTCGTGTACAGTGACCAACGCCAGCTATTGCGTACGTTCCGTCTCGAAGCGCCGCGCGCGGCCAATACCAAGATGATCATCGGGCGCGCCGAGCTCGCTCCGCAGGCTTTGGCCGCACGATGGGAACAGGCTGCCGACGTGTGCCGTTCAGCCCCGGCACCGGTCGACCGAGTCGAGCACCCATTCGTGCTCGAGGACGATGCGACCACTGCCGCAGAGGCTCTGCGCCGGTTGCAGCGACTGGAAGCCTGGAGCAGTCCCGAACGGATCGAGGAGGCCCTCATGGTCGTGAGCGTCCCCAGGACCGTGTTCGAGCTTTCGAGGCGCCGGGTCGCCGCCGACGCCCTGCGGTTTGGCTTGGCGATGTCGAATTCGCTGGTGCTCCAAGCGGTGCGCTTTGGGTTGGCCGCGGACCCCAAAGAGTTGGTGGCTGCACTCACGCGGCAGTTCGATGAAATCGTGCCTAACGCGTCCGCACAAGGGCTCGACGATGGTCAGATTCAGGCGAATCGCGAGGCGCTGGAACAGCTTTTTGCGCTGCACGGTACGTCGACCGAGGGTGAGCTATCGTGTAACATGGAGCATTCGGGGTAACTGGCGAACCAATCATGCGGCTCGGCATATTTAGCGACGTACATGCAAATCTAGAAGCGATGTCCTCCGTCATGGAAGCGTATGGCGGCGAAGACATCGATGCGTACTACTGCCTGGGCGATGTCGTCGGGTACGGTGGGAGCCCCAATGCATGCGCCGACATCGTGCGCGACGTCGCCGAGGTCACGATTCTTGGAAACCACGACGCCGCGGTCGCCGGACGGATGGACTACAGCTACTACTATGAGGCGGCCCGCGAGGCGCTCAACCTGCATGCGCGCGAGCTGACGTCCGAGAACATGACTTGGCTGAAGCAGCTTCCGTACAAGCACCGTCTCGAGGCGATCGACGTCGACCTGTGCCACGGCTCGCCGGTTCGCCTCGAGGAGTTCGAATACATCTTCGCGCCCGATCAGGCAGCTGAGTGCCTTCCGATCTGGAACGACCTCGGTCACATCACGCTCATCGGGCACTCTCACCTGTGCAAGGTGTTTGCGCTTCGGCCTGGTGAGGTCGAGGAGCTTCCGCCCGAAGACTTCGCGCTGCAGGATGGCACCAAGTACATCGTCAGCGTCGGCTCGGTCGGCCAGCCGCGCGACTACGACAACCGCGCAAGCTACACCGTGTACGATAGCGACTCCCGCTCGTTTCACTTCAAGCGCATCGAGTACGACATCGAAGGCGCGGCATCGAAGATCTTCGGCGCCAAGCTCGAGCGCAATTTCGGACAGCGCCTATTCATCGGCGTCTAGGGCGCGGATCTTTTCGCCCGTGGTCGGCTTACCTCCTCGGTCATTCGCTGCGAGGTGCGGACGTACCTCACACTCACTCCCTGCGGGGGCGCTCGACCACGAGCGAAGATCTCCGCATCCTAGTCGCTACTAGTCCTAAAGAGGCCGTGCCAGATTGGGCGGCCGTCGGCGGGGGCGTCGAGCGGGGGTGTCTGCATCGCGCCAAGGGTGCATGCGTATGCGCTGAGCGTGGGGCTGCGCGCGAGCCGCGTCTGGACTTCCGAGATCGACGCGGGATCTGCACCCACGCACTTCAGACTGGCGCCGATCGGTTGCATCGCTCGTAGGGCATCGTCGAGCCCACGCACCGGAACGAGTGTCACATTTCGAAAGCCGGGGCTCCACCGAATCGGCTCGGCCGCGTGAATCGACACCGCGAAGGTGTCGCCTCGGAGCAAGGCTCCCTCCACCTCGGCGATTCCTCGCCATTGTGCTTGCGCGGCGCCGACCAACACCGGCAGGGGTCCGCGCGGGAGCGTGCGGCTCATTGGCCCAAGGCCTCTTTCGGCAAGTCGTTCGGCAAAGTCCGTTGCGGACCGGTGGGGCGTGTCATCGACGTACACCAGCTGAGGAGAGAGGCATCCGCGTTGGTCGTATGCGCAGATGTCGAGCGACAGGTGTTCGATGGTGCTCTCGATGTGCGCGTCGTCGAGGGCGGCGGCTCCACAGTACGCAACACTCACGCCGTGCCCGTGCGCAAGCAGCGGAATGTCCCCGATACGAGCCGCCATCGCCGAAACCGTCTCGTCGCTGCCATACACCGAGACCGCCTCGGCCGACTCGACGAGCGCCGCTTCCCGTTCGATGTCGCCTCCCGGGAATGCGACTAAGCTCATCGCCGCGCCCAACCGAGAGTCGGCCGAGCGAA
>CALJYC010000130.1 GCA_937984275.1 uncultured bacterium
GGCCAAGTTGGCATACCACTTTGAAGCAGGCGGATGGGCGATGTGGCTGATCCTCGTTTGTCTCGTGTTTGCGATCGGGTTCACGATCGAGCGCGCGATGTATCTCTACAAAGCGTCGATCGACAAGGACGAGTTCATCGCCAAGATGCAGAAGTGCATCACGGCGGGAGACGTCGCCGGTGCGATCAAGGTTTGCTCCGCTGAGCACAACCCGCTGGCGCGCATCGTCAAGCAGGGTTTGCTCAAGGTGAACCGACCTGACGTTGAGGTCCAAGCGGCCATGGATGAAGCAGCGCTCAAAGAGCTACCGCTGATCGAGCGGCGCACGCCGTATCTCGGCCTGCTCGCGAACGTCGGCATGCTTTGCGGTCTGTTCGGAACGGTTGTGGGTCTCATCACCGCGTTCGGTGAAGTGGCCAAGGCCGATGCGGCCAGCAAGGCGACCGGTCTCGCAAAGGGCATCGAGGAAGCGATGAACTGCACCGCGTTCGGTCTCATCACCGCGGTCTTCGCGCTTCTAATGATGGGCCTGCTCAACGGCAAGACGCAGAAGATCATCGACGACATCAACGCGGCTACCGTGCAGGTTCTGAACCTGGTTGTAGGCAACCGCTCGAAGGTCGATCTTCAGAACATGCCCGCGGAGTAACGGCTCAAATGGCGGCAATCGATAGCGGCGGAGGTGGCTCCGGAAAGAAAGCGGTCAATCAGGAAATTCCCCTGATTCCGTTCATCGACCTCCTCCTTTGTTGCGTCATGTTCTTGTTGGCGACCGCGGTTTGGAACCAGCTGGCCGCGATGAACGCCAACCAACAAGTCCCGGGGCAGGCTTCGACAGAAGATGCGCCACCAGAGGACGAGAAGGTGAAGCTCATCCTGCAGGTCCGGAACTCGGGGTACGTCCTGGGGTCTTCGGCCGGGGAGAGCATCGACATCAGCAAGCGCGTCGTGGCGGACCAAAAGGAGTTCGACGTCGATGAGCTCGAAGTCAAGCTCGCTCAGTGGAAGCAGGCGTGGGACAAGCGCGACGATTTGATTGTCGCGCCCGAGGACGGGGTTCGGTACGAGGACGTCGTTCGTGCAATGGATGTCGCCGCGGCGGCGGGCTTCGAAAAGCTGTCGATGGCCGACGGAGCTGCGTTCCTGTAGGGGGGAATTATGGCGATCAAACGGCCAGAACCAGAGCTGCTCCGCAACATTCCGCTGAAGTTCGTTCGCGAACGCGTTTCGGGTCACGGGCGTAAAGAGGTGGACCACCAGATTCCGCTGATCCCCTTCATCGACTTCCTGATCGTGTTGGTGATCTTCCTACTGATGTCGTTCTCCGCTTCGGGTGAGTTGGTTGCGCAGCAGCCGACGATCACGATGCCGGACGCAGAGAACACCCAGCAGATCGAGATCTCGCCGATCATCGCGGTCGACGAGCGCGTGATCACGCTCGACGGCACCCGGGTTGCCGACACGCAGACTCAGGGTCAGTCCGCGCAAGTGGACCGCATCGAACCGCTCATTCAGGGGCTCGAGGCGGAGAAGCGCAAGTGGGAGACGATTCATCCTTCGGAGCCGTTCGCAGGCCAAGTCATCGTGCAGGCGGACCGCAACATCGACTTCCGAGTCGTGAAGAAGGTGATGTTTTCCGCCGCGTCCGCGGGTTACGGCAACGTGAGCTTTGCGGTCAACCAGCGCGAGCAATAAGCTTCGCGCCATGGAGCCGTCCGAGCTCACTCCTGCCGAGTTCGACGGCGTTCGTAGGAACCGATACCGGCCACGACTTCCGTGGACGCGTATCGGTTTCGTCTTTTTGGTCGTTGCCCTGGTCGCCGGCGCCTATTTCTGGCGCCAGAAGGTCAGGGCGGACGAGCTCCGAGAGCGAATCCGGGCTCAGCATACCGAGCATGTCGCGCCGGTTCTCGACGAGCTAGACGCCACTCGAATCGATCTCGAAGCCAAGGCACTCGCGGCGAAGTCAGGCGCCGCGAACCGCTTGGTTGAGGCCGAAGTGCCTCTCTCTGCGCTGCACGACAAAGAAATGGTGTACCTCCAGGTGCGCGCGCCCGACCTCGCCTCCGAAGCGGGGCTGCGCGGGGCGGTCGAGTCCGAGGAGGAGGACGCCATTGGTGCCTGTCTCGGCCTCGAGCTGACGCCGCTATCGGCCCTGTCGGAAGTGCCGGAGGTGTTGACGGCCAAGTGGCTTGCACGGGTCGACGATACCAACGACATGCAACGCCTCTCGGTTCGGGAGGAGCAGCTCATGCGTGCAATCGAGCGCGAGCTCCCCGCGTTGAAGGACCGGGTGCCTGCCGACTACTTTCTGCTCCTGGTGGTCCAGGGCAAGAGCCGCCTTCGCGACCCCGTCGACGTGTTCCTCTGGGACCTCGAACAGGACAAGCTCGTCCTTCGGTCACGCACGGAGAACCGCGGCCGTTTGATCACGGTGCGCAGCCAAATCGGTCCGAAGTCTGACTCGGGCAAAGCCGCCGGCGATCCGATCGTCACCGCGGACTGCTCGATTGCAGCTCACATCAAGGCGCAGCTCGGAGAGCCGACGATGGACCTGGCAACGCCGGACTGACCATTCGCGTCTCCGCATATTCAATCCGTTCGAGCCAACGCCACGCTTCTGCATCAGCGGCGCGACTGACCCCGGCTCGCTGCCGCCAGGCCTCCGCTGACTCACGGTAGCGGCCAAGCCCGAAGAATGTGATTCCCAGGAGGCGGCTCAGCTCATGGTCTAGCCGAGGGGTCGGTAGGCGCAGGCGTTTGGCATCTTGGAGCAGTGGGAGCGCGAGCGTGAAGCGGTTCTGCGCCATGAGCTGCCGCGCTTCGAGGTACTGCCCGAGACCGTCATTCCGCATCGACGCCAAGGTTTGTGCGAGGTGGACCACGACTGGGCTCGAGGACCTTCCGAGCAGCATCTCGTAGACCACATCCCGCTCGGCCGGGCTAGCTCCGAGCGCGAGCTTTTTCACTTCACTCTGCCGCGCGGGGCCGTCGGTGCGTGGGAGCGCGAGAAGCTCACCGTAAAGCCTAGCGGCCTCTTCCAGATTGCCGCGGGTCCAGCGCGCGTCGGCGTATTGTTCGAGGGCAGCGGCCACAATTGGCTTGGGGGCGTTCATCGTTGCCCGCAGCGCGTCGAGCTCGACCAACGCCTCCTCATCGTTGTCTGTGCGCGCCAACGCGCCGACCAACGCGGCATGAGCGCGGGGCTCACTTTCGTCGATCTCCAGGATGGCGCGACAAGTTTCGATCATGCGGGCGTCATCGCCAGCGGCCGTGTCGCCGGAGAGGTGGGCTTGGAGCTTGGCGAGCTCGTGTGGGCATACCGCGGAGAAGATACTCGGCCGCGCCAGCTCGACCTCGGCTACGCCACGCTCGTGCGGGGTGACCGGGACCTCTCGAAGATACGCGTGCCACTGCGCCTCGAGCTCGTCCAGGCCCTCGATCGCGCCGCTGCGATAGGCTTCGAGCAACGTGTCCATCCCGCGCGTAGCGATCAAGAAGCGAACGATCGACCCTGCCGCCATATAGGCGCGGCGCGCGGGGAGGGCGCTGAACTGAACGCTCATGACCGTGCTAGCGGTGGGGAGCTCCTTTCGGTCCATCATGATCCTCGACCATTGGTCCGGGTCGAGGTCTTCTCGGAGGTCCCACGCAAGGGCCACGGCCGCGCCTTCGATGATCCCGGGGTTTGGAATCAAACCCCCAAACGTCGCCGCCACCGAGAAAGGCCCTCTTCCAGCCTCGCCGAGCACAGCGTGCACCACCTCGTGTCCGAGCACGGGATGCGGCCATCCCGCGACCTGCAGGTAGACCTCGCCTCTCCAAGGCTTGGCGATCAGGGTGCGCCCAACGCCGATGAGGCCCTTCTTCTCGTTCTGATTGCGAAAGAAGTACGCCGTCACGTGCTCTGTCGATGAGAGCCCGACGAGCTTTCGAGTGCGCTCGACGTGGAAGTCGCAATCTTCCACCAAGCGCTGGGCGTCGTCGGGTTGGGTTTCGCGCGGCATGTGCGCCACGCAATACCGGCCTTGCTCGGTCTTGCCGAGTCGGTCGATCAGGTACTCGTCGCTCACCCAATGACCCAGGTGATCCCCGTGCCAGTACGACGTCGCGACGATTCCTAACGTGCCGACGCAGACCGCGATTGCGCCGACGTGGGAGCCCGCCCGGCCTCGAAGATCGAGCGTTCCAGCCGACGGGTCCCACAGCGCATCGAATAGGACGGCGAGCGAAAGAATCGCAACCACCATCGTGGCCCGGTACGTGAGATAGCGCGTCGGGATCTGGACCAGGTCGTCGTAGATCGCCCCCGGGAAGTAGCCTGCAAACGCCCCAAACACGTGGACGGTCGGAGTCGCATAGAACGCCCAGAGGCCCAGCAACGCAGTGCCGAGGGGGACGGCGGCCGCGATCCAAGGAGAGAGACGTGGCCGGCTCGTCGACCCAGCCACCCACACGCCGGTGCATGCGGCTAGTGCGCAGCCGACTGCCGGGCCCAACACCACAAAGGCGAGCCCTTCGCCTGGGGCGCACTGCCGGATCCGAAGCGAGCTCAGCGCGAGTAGCGTCACCGGGATCGCCCAAATCAACAGTCCCGCTCCGATCGTGCGCAGTATCAGGTCGATGCCGCGCGTGCCCCGGTGCCGCTCGGTGTAGCTGGCCGCAGTCGCCGCGACCCACGGGGGAAGAAGCACGCCCAGAGCGAGGGCGCTTTCCACCCCGTGCACCGCGAGCAGCGGGATGAACGCGAGCACGACACCGACGATGGCTGCAAACGCCGCGCTCAACCGGAACGTGAACGACTTCGTCACGGACTATTCGGCTGCCGCGGGGGCGCCCGTCGGCTCGAACGCTGCCACGAGGCTCAACACCTCGTCGACTCGGGACACGAGACAGATTTCGAGATCCTCCCGGACCTCGTCCGGCACCTCTTCGAGGTCGGCCTCATTTCGTTTCGGAAGGAGGATGCGAGAGACGCCCGCGCGGTGTGCCGCCAGGCACTTTTCCTTGATGCCGCTGACCTTGAGAATGTTGCCGCGCAGGGTGATCTCGCCGCTCATCGCAACGTCCGGCCTCACCTTGAGTTGGGTAAGGACTGAGGCCAGCGCGACGAACAGTGGGATGCCAGCCGCCGCGCCATCTTTGGGGACCCCGCCCGCCGGCAGGTGCACGTGGATGTCGGTGCGGCTCACGAAGTCTTCGGCAAGTCCGAGCTCGCCGGCGCGCGCGCGTACGAACGTGAATGCCGCCGCGGCGGACTCCTTCAAGACGTCGCCCATGTTGCCCGTGAGGTGGAGCTTGCCTGTCCCAGGCATGCGCGTGGCCTCGACGAACAGGAGATCGCCGCCAGCAGGAGTCCATGCGAGGCCGGTTGCGACGCCCGCCTTCGCGCTTCGCTCCGGCTCTTGCCTCTTGGCCTTCGCAGCGCCGAGCACGCTTTCGATGAACGGGGGATCGGCCAGGATCGACACGTCCTCGCCGTTTGCGACGCGCACGGCGACCGCGCGGCACACGGCCGCGGCTTGCTGCTCGAGCTTTCGGACGCCGGCTTCGTGTGTGTACGACTCGACCATCATGTCGATGGACTCGTCTGAGAAGTCCAGGCGCTCGGGCGATAGGCCATGCTCGCTGAGCTGCCGCGGGATCAAGAAGTCGCGCGCGATCGAGAGCTTTTCGCGTGGCGTGTACCCAGGCAGCTCAATCACCTCCATACGATCGAGCAACGGACCGGGAATCGTGCTCTTCTGATTCGCCGTAGCGATGAACATCACCTTGCTGAGATCGAATGGCGCGTCGATGTAGTGGTCGGTGAACTGATGGTTTTGCTCGGGGTCCAGCACTTCGAGCAAAGCGCTCGCGGGGTCGCCGCGCTGGTCGCGCCCGAGCTTGTCGATCTCGTCGAGGATCATCACTGGGTTCTTGGCGCCCGCCTTCTTCAGTCCGGAGATGATGCGGCCGGGAAACGCGCCGACGTACGTTCGGCGATGCCCGCGCACCTCGGCTTCATCGGATACGCCACCTAGCGAGACGCGCACGAAGGCTCGCCCCGATGCGCGCGCGATCGAGCGGCCCAACGACGTCTTGCCGACGCCCGGAGGGCCAACGAAGCACAGAATCGGAGCGCGTCCGTCGCGCCGAAGCTTGCGGACGGCGATGTACTCGACGATTCGTCGTTTGGGTTTTTCGAGCCCGTAGTGGTCCTCATCGAGAACCCGCCGCGCCTGCACCACGTCGAGCCGGTCTGGGTTCGTCTTGGCCCACGGTAGGTCGGCGAGCCACTCCACGTACGTTCGCGCGACTTGGTACTCGCTGCTTGCGGTGTTCATGTTGCTCATGCGCCGAAGCTCTCGCTTTGCGGCGGTCTCGGCCTCAGTGGGGAGCCGCCCGAGCGCGATTCGCTCACGGAGGTTCTCGATCTCGTCTTCGTCGACGTCGGTCTCACCCAGCTCTCGGCGGATGGACTTGACCTGCTGACGGAGCAGGTATTCGCGCTGCGAGCTCGACATCTCCTCCTCGACCATGGTCGAGATCTCTTGCTTGACTCGCAGTACCTCGTTCTGGCGATTGACCTGGTCGAGGACCATTCGGACTCGCTCCCGGATGTCGAGCGTTTCCAAGACCCGTTGCTTGGACTCGTTCGTTACCGGCAGGTTCGACTCGATGAGGTCGGCGAGCGCACCCGCCTCGCGAACGTTGTCGAGAATGTGCAATGACTCGCGCGACGCGGTTGGCAACTCGTGGAGCAGTTGGCGCGCCGATTCCCTGAGGTGCGCAGCGAGGGCTTCGATCTCGACGTCGACTGCCGGCGTCTCATGGTAGCGGTGCACGCGCGCGCGCATCGTCGGATGGCGGCCGAGGGCTTCCTCGATGCGCATGCGGCTCACGCCTTGGAGCACGACGCTGTACTGCCCCGAGTTGAGGCGAATGACCTTCAGGACGCGGGCAATCGTCCCGGTGTGGTAGACCTGGTCGAAGGTAGGGTCTTCCACCTCGGGTTTGTGTTGTGTCACTACCCCGATTGCAGGGCGCTCGCGGCCGCAGGCCTCTTCGATGAGCCGCACCGATCGAGCCCTGCCCACGTTGACCGGCACGACCGTCGCCGGAAAGAGCACCGAATTGCGCAGGGGCAGGATGGGGAGGATCGGCTCGGCGCCAGCAGGGAAGATCGAATCGGTCATTGGTTTTGCCAACAATATTCGAGATCTACGCTGCCAGCAACGGTCCGAGGCAATCCACTAGCGCCGGCGACGGTCGGCTGGTATCAATCGGGCGCCCGAGATGGTGGGACGGAGATCGAAATGGGGAGCTGGGCTGCTTGGACTGACCGCGCTTAGCGGCTGTCATGGCGGGCTTACGCTCAACGCTATCGTATTGCTCGTCACCGTCGGCATCTTCCTAGGCACAATCCTGCTGGAACGGTCTCCCTAGACGTGTCTGTCCCGGAGCTCCGCAGTCTCAGCGATTTCACCCTGGCCGATCTCGAGGGGATCCGCGTCCTCTTGCGCGGGGGCTCGGTGGTCGACTGGCACCGGTTCAACTTCGCCCAGGAAAGTGAGGCCGAGGCGTTCGTGCGCGCCCAGGAGATCGATCCGGGTGACGAGGGTGACGCGGCCCGCGTCACGCAGGTCAAGGAAGCCGCGATCGACTATCTCCGTCGTCACTTCGACTTTCCAGTGCCGAAGCCGGTGGCCAAGAAGGATTTGGTCGGCCTCCTGATGCTCGCGTCCTCGAAGGGCCATCGGCAGATCTGCGCCTGCGCGATACTGAAGGTGATGCACATCATCCACCACCTCGAAGCGCGCGAGCTCCTCTTCGT
>CALJYC010000131.1 GCA_937984275.1 uncultured bacterium
ACCATCGGCCTGAGCTACCGACCGATCCCGCAGGTCGTCTTCAAGTTCGACTACCAATACGAACGCGCGTCGACCGGCTTGACCGCGAACCGTTGGAACGTCGGGGTGGGTTACATGTTCTAGCCGGGCATGAGGCACGCCAGCCGAGGGCGCTTGCGTTCTACATCGGGTCTGGTGGCAACATGAGGTCTTCGAGAAAAAAGGCGGCGAGATCGTGCCTTCCCGAAAGCCCGGCCTTCTTATAGACCGCCCTAGCCTGCTGCCGAGCGGTCGCTTCGCTGACGGACCGGACGTCGGCAACCTCCTTGTGACTGAGCCCTTTGAGAAGGAGCAACGCGGTCTCCTTCTCGGCAGGGGACAGCGCCCAGCGATCGAACTGCTGGTCGAGTGCGACCGCAAGCCCGTTCATCAAGTCGCGCGCTTCGCTCCGCCAACGATTCGCCTCTGCTTCGGTTACAATCAAGCGTTGTGCGAGGTCGACCGCTTCGCGTTCAGCGGCTCGAGCAACTCGAAGCGTGAGCACGAGCCGGTGAACGATGAAGATCGATCCGAGCAGCCCCACCAAGAAGACCCCCGACTCGGATACGACGTGCGAAGCAGTCGTCCCTTCCCGGAGATCGGAAAAAATATCGACGGCGGCCAAGACCGCCACCATCAGGAAGGCCACGAGGATGCCGGCAAGGAGCCGGCCCTCGGAAGTGAAGTCAGAATGTCGCAAGCCCACTGATCCTCTCGGGTGCGCGATGCACGCGCCACCAACCTAGTTGGGCTCTTCGCCCCCGCAAGCCACCGACGGAGGCTTACGCCCAATCCTCCAGATGTCGAATACCTTCGTTCTAACCCGCCGAGATCAGTGCTCTATGACATTTGAACGATGGCGCGCCCCTGCGTCGAAGGGCAGGTTGAAGCCGGAGGTCGTTGTCATGGATCAGCTCTTGTTTCATCCGAAAGTCGTTCACCTGCCGATGGCACTTGCGGTCTTGATGCCGCTCGTCGCTGGCGGAGCCGCCTTCGCCTGGTGGCGAGGATGGTTCGATCGCCGCGTCTGGTTCATCGTGTTCTTCCTCCAGGCTGCATTGGCCGGGTCGGGGTTTGTCGCGATGAACACCGGGGAGGCCGAAGAAGAGCGAGTCGAGGAAATCGTGGCCGAGCGGTATATCGAATCGCACGAAGAAGCCGCGGAGGGTTTCGTATGGGCCAGCGCGATCGTGCTCGCGCTGATGGCCCTGCCCCTGGCGCTCCGAGAGGGCAGAGCGCGCACGGCCGCTGTCATGGGCGCTTGCCTCGGGACTCTACTGGTCTTCGGACTCGGGTACAGGGCGGGCGAAGCGGGCGGCCGCCTCGTCTATGATCACGGTGCCGCGCAAGCCTATATCGTGCCCGAAGGTGCGTTGCCGGGAGACCGCATCGACCCTACTGACGAAAGCGCAGACAGCGACAGCGATCGTTAGCGATTGCTGGAAGCATCCACCCCCGGCGTGCAGCCCACCCCCTTTCAGGTACGGTTCCCCCATGCTCCGCTTTGTTTCGGCCTTTCTAGTCCTCGCCCTGGCGCTGGTTTCCTCCGCCGCACGAGCGGAGGGCTGGCATGGATCTGCCGCGGCAGGAGGGGACTTTGCCTTCGTTCCCGAGGCGACTGGCTTTGGGTTCGTCCTGTTCGAGGCGATTGGCGAGGACAAGGTCGGGGAGGGCGACGTTCGGCTCTACTACAACACCGACACCATCCACCTGGAGATCGAACGCATTCCGATGGGCAAGAACTTCGAGTTCTCGGTGGCTCTTCGCGGCGAGATCGCCTTCGCGGGCCTGCTTCATCAGTACTATCAGGAGGGCCTCCGCGTGTCGGGCCGCGGATTCAACGCGAGCTACGTGGTCCTCTTGCCGAAGATCCAGTGGCACCTCGCCGACCACCACACGCTCGAGGTGCTCACCAACGTGCGGTACTGGTTCTTTGGTGACAAGGATACCGACGCCGATTATCTACTCCCCGCCAACACCGCGGTCTTCGAGCCCCGGCTCGGTTACATCTTCTGGAAGATCGATTCGCCTGGCGAGGAGTACCGGGCGTCCAAGCTCTTCCCGCGAATCCAAGGTGTTGCCGTCGGCGCTTCGGCCGGCGTCGACGTGCGTTCAGATGTGCGCGCCTGGGGAGACGTCGTCGGTGCCCCCGACCGAAACGATCCGAACAAAGCGATCTGGACCCTCAATCAGTGGCTGCGCGCCGGATGGAACACCGGGGAACGCTTCCGACTAGAGCTTCAAGAGACTTTCAACTGGGGTTGGTTTCAGGACGACATCAGCCGCATGCGCGTCGGCGGCATGAACCCGTACGTTCTAGTCGTCCCGGGCTTACCCTGGTCCGCCAACATTTCGGAACGCTTGGCAATCGCCCAGCTCAGCGGACACATCAAACCCAAGAAGAACAAGCCGCAAGAGCTCGGCCTGCTCGTTTCGGGTGGGGCCATCAACGACCCTCGCCGCCAGGGTCTCCTCGACAGCTTCGGGGGAATCGGCGGTCTGGCCCTGTTTACGGATCTTCGATGGGGCCGCTGGCAGGTTTACGCGCGCTTAGGTTGGGCGTTTCCGACGAACTGGTTGCTCGACGACCCGCATTTCTCGGGTTTCGTCGGACTTGGCGTCGACGCGTTCTAAGCCACGCTCAGCCGTCGGGCTCGACATGAATCGTCACGTCCTCGACGGACAGTTGGGTGCGAAGCTCTTCTTCGATGGCATCCGCGATCGCGTGCGCCGCGGCGGCGGTGATCCCAGAGTCCACCGTGACGACCATGTCGATGGCGGTTGAGCCGCCTGTCGAGCGTGAGCGAACGGTCTTCACCCGTCGCACGCCGTGTACCGCTCCTGCGACATCGCCAACGGCCTCTGGTTCTACGGCGATGCTATCGACGAGGATGGGAATCGCGCGGCGAAAGAGCCCAAACGCCAGGGCGAGCACGAATCCGGCGACGGCGATTGCGCAGACGGTGTCGATCCAGGGATAACCGTGCGCCGAAAGCTGCCAGCCCGCGATCACGACGATGGTAGTCAACACATCGGCAAACGTATGCCGCGCGTCTGCGCCCAAGATGTCGGAGCTCAGCCGGCGAGCCCAGGCGCCCTCCCAGGATGCCAGCGCCACGTTGATGGCGAGGACGCCCAACATCAGCGGCAACGTCCACGGGTCGCCAACGGTCGGTTGGGCCTCCCGGCGCAGCGCACCCAGGGCGAGCTCGATGCCTAGCACGGTCAGGAGCGTGGCGAGCACGAACACGGCCAAGGTTTCGAATTTTCTGTGGCCGTACGGATGGTCACGGTCGGGCGGCTGCGACGAGATCCGGACCACAAACCAAGCCACCGCATTGTTGGCGACGTCACTCAGCGAGTGAAGCGCGTCACCGA
>CALJYC010000132.1 GCA_937984275.1 uncultured bacterium
GGGCCGATTCCGGGGATCGGGAACTGCCCTGGCAACGGCTCCGTCTCGTAGTTGAAGTCGATCAACATGGCCTTGCCGTGGCCGGTTTCGACGAAGCAGTTGGAATGCCCGTCAAAAGTGGGCTCGAGCTCCTTGTCGTCAATGGCGCGGAGGATGTTCTCGGTCATGAGGTCAGCTTGGAAGTGGGCAACGGACCCGGCTTTGGAGCTCGGGAGGTCAGTTGCATCTCCAATGACGAAGACGCGATCTGCTTTTTTGGCCGCGAGGGTGTGAGGATCGGTCGCGACGAACGCGAGCTCGTCCGCCAGGTCGGTGTCTTCCAGGAAGCCAGCTCCCATGTGTGGTGGAATCGTCACGAGCAGGTCGTAGGGGACCTCCCGCTCATCGTACGACCGAATCACATTCTTTTCGGAGTCGACCTCGCCAGTCATAAACTCGGTTTCGACCTGGATGCCCTTTTCCTCGAGCAGATAGCCGAGGGTCTTGGAGGCGAGTGGTTTCGTGAACGCGCCGTCGAGCGGCGTCGCATACACCAGCTCGGTCTTGTCGCGGATGCCGCGCTTGGTGAGGTACGCATCGGCCAAGAACGCGAATTCGAGCGGCGCGACCGGGCACTTGATCGGCATCTCGACGATGTTCAAGACCAACCTGCCGCCTTCGAAGTTCGCGAGCGCCTTTTGCAGCGCCCTGGAGCCCTCGAGCGTGTAGAAGTCGAACACGGATTCCTGCCAACCAGGGCCCGTCATGCCGTCGATCATGTCCGGCCGGATCTCGGTGCCGGAGGCGATGATCAGGAAGTCGTAGGAGAGCGGCTCCCCTTCAGCGAGCTCGACGCGGCGGCGCTCGGTGTCGATCGCTTTGACGGCGTCCTGATGCCAGGTGATCCCCTTGCCGAGTGTCGAGCCACGCTCCCGCAGGATCCGCTCCTCGGTTTCATCCCCGAATGGCAGGAACAGCAGTCCCGGCTGATAGAGATGCGTGCTCGATGGATCTACTACCGCGACGTCCCATTCATTCGAAAGACGGCGTCGTAACTTGTGGGCGATGGCCGTGCCTGCGGTGCCGGCGCCCAAGATGAGAATAGTTTTCATTTGATGACCTCGCCTACGGCTCGCCGTATCTGCAAACAGCGTGCCGCCAACACCCGCTCACACCTACTTAACCCTTTGTAAAAGGGGTCAGACCCCTTTTACAAAGGGTTAGTGGCTTGGCGGGTTTGCGCGAGGGTTCCTGCCGTGACGCGCTGGTTACAGGTTGTCGATTGCGAGCTCTGGCGCGGGGGACGGAGACGAAAATTTTTCGGCAGGATGAGAGGCGTTCGCAGTTTTTGCGCGCTCGTGCATCGCCGTCAGGAACCTCAGCGTTCCATCAAGCATGCGGGCCGTGCGCGGTGACGCGAAAATGTCGAAAGCATGCTGAGCGCCCCGCAGCTCGGTGTACATCACCGGGGACTGTGAGGTTTCGCGGAGAGTGTCGACGAAAAGCTGTGCGTCCTCGACGGGGGCTAGCGTGTCGCGATTGCCGTGCACGATCAGAAAGGGGGGTGCTTGGGGGTGCACGCGATCGATGGGAGACGCCCGGTGAAATTTCTCGGGTTCTTTCCTGAAGAAGGCCTTCATGATCATCGGCTCGAGCATCTGAGTTCGAAACCGCTCCAGCATCGTGCCGAGGCGATTCGTGAAGTCGTAGACCGCGTACACCGGCACCGCCGCCTGCAGTGTGGTGTCTGATTCCTCGAAGCCTGGCTGGTACTCAGGATCGTTTGCCGTGAGCGCCATCATTGCCGTGAGGTGTCCACCAGCGGAGCCCCCGGTGACGGCGACAAAGTTCGGGTCGATACCGTATTCGTCCGCGTGCTCACGAATCCATTTGAGGGCGTACTTCAAATCGATGAGATGTTCGGGCCACGTGGCGGCCGGGCTCAGCCGATAGTTGACGTTGAAGCAGACCCAGCCGTTCGCCGCGAGATGTCCAATGAGCGGCCAACCCTGTTCCCGTTTGTCGCCAATGATCCACGCGCCGCCGTGAATCTGCATGATCGCCGGACGGTTGGTGCCAGGCTCTTCCGGCATGGCGATGTCGAGTCGTAGCTTCTTGCCTGCCACTTCCCGGTAGCGGACGTTGCGGAGCACTTTGACGCCACGTCGCCGGAACAGAAAGGGCATCACCAGCTGCAAGAACGGCAGGCGCGCGGCATTGGCAGGCTCGGCGAGACCCGCGAGCGCCTGATCAAATGTGTCACGCGTCTTTCGCCCGTCGTTGAAAAGGAGCAGGAGGCCCAGCCACGAGGCGACCGTAATCCCCATGCCCACGCGTCCGGGCCAAGTAGACAGGGCTCCGAATTCGACGAACAGAACCGTCGCCAGCGATTGCCAAACGAGGTGGTGAAGAGCGAGCTCCGCCGTGAGCCATGAGCCGAAGAAACTTGGCACGAAGAGAGCCGGGATTCGGCGCACCGGCATGAACGCGTTCAGTGTGAACACGGCCCCGACCAGACTCACCCCAAGAAAGGACCACGCAACCGCAGCTTCGCTAATCCACATAGACGCTGGCCTTCTAGCACGTTCCGCGATAAGCCGGTCGCCGATGGGCAAGGAAGACCTTTCGTATTCCAGGATTACCCACCTGCCAGATCGCCCGATTCAGCGCCTTCAACGTCCGCTGACGGCCTTCATGCACATCGAGTCGGCCAGCGGCGTCGTCCTCCTGATCTGCACGGCGATCGCGTTGACCGCCGCGAACTCTCCTTATGCTGAGGTCTACGAGGCTTTTTGGCATCATGAGGTTCGCATTGCCGTAGGCCGCTTCGAGCTCGCATATCCGCTCTCCCATTGGATCAACGACGGGCTGATGGCGGTCTTCTTTTTCGTCATCGGTCTCGAAATCAAGCGCGAGCTCGTCGTCGGGGAGCTCAGCGATCCCAAGAAGGTCGCACTACCCGTTGCAGCGGCGCTGGGCGGAGTGATTGCGCCGGTTGCGATCTACCTGTCGCTTCAATACGGCGAGGCAGGGGAACGCGGTTGGGCGGTTCCGATGGCGACGGACATCGCGTTCGTCGTCGGTTGCATGTCGCTCCTCGGCAATCGCATCCCTCGTGGCCTCAGCATCCTCATGCTCTCCCTAGCCATCGTCGACGACTTGATGGCGGTACTCGTCATCGCGATTTTCTACACGTCGTCGATCAGCATGGCCTGGTTGGCCGCGGGGTTGGTCGGGATCGTCGTGATCGTCGCGATGTCCCGTCTCGGCGTACGCTCGGTCGGCATGTATTTCATGGCGGGTCTTTGGGTCTGGCTGTGCACCCTCAAGTCCGGCGTGCACCCGACGATTGCGGGCGTGCTCCTTGGGCTGCTGACGCCCGTACACCCATGGTTGGGCGGGCCGAAGTTCTTGGGCTTCTTGCGGCATACCGACGACACGCTCCGTAAGGAAGAGACCACCATCGAGAGGGCGAGGGAGCTGGTCGCCGACCTTTCCTTCGCGTCGCGTGAGGCGGTGTCGCCCTTGTTCCGGGTCGAGACGGCGCTCCACCCCTGGGTTGCGTTTGGCATCATGCCTCTCTTCGCTTTGGCCAACGCTGGTGTGCCGATCGAGTTGGGTGGAATCGGCGAGCCGATCGCGGTCGCGGTGGCTGTGGGGCTGTTTCTGGGGAAACCGATCGGCATTTTTGGTGCCTCGTGGCTGACCGTGAAGCTCGGGTTGGCGGCCCGCCCCGAAGGCGTGACCTGGCCCATCCTCGGCGGCGCGGCGTTCCTCGGCGGCATCGGCTTCACGATGGCGCTCTTCATCGCGTCGCTCGGATTGTCCGGAGGGCTCTTGCTGTCTGCTAAGCTCGGCATCATCGTCGGGTCGTTCGCGAGCGCCGTATTCGGCATGTTCATCTTGTCCTCCGTCGCAAAGAAGAGCTGATGCGGGTCTTCATCGTCGCTGTGGTTCTCGTGCTTGCCGGCGTCGCCCAGGCCCAATCGGCGCCTGTCTTTTATTCCTACACAACCGACTCGGGTCGCACGGTATATGTCAACCGGTTTTCGATGGTGCCTCCGGAGAAGCGCTCCGGAGCCAGGGCCGTCGATTTGTCGCAAGTGAGCCTTCACGAAGACCTTGCCGAAGACCTTGCCGACGCGGTCGAAGATGAGCTTCGATACTTGAAGGAGTCGGACCCGTGCATCGAGGCCCGCAAGGAGGAGAGCGCGGGGGCATGGCGCCACGTCTGGCACCGCCACGGGCCGTGGCTGCTTTCGAGCTTCGCGGCGATCCTCCTCGTGATGATGTCGCCTTGGATGATCCGGCGCACGCCGCCCGGGGTGTGGTCTCGTTTCTTGATGGTCGCGTTGCCTGCCTTGGCAATGACAGCGCTGGTCGCGGTTTCGGCCACGCGAGCGACAAGCTCCCTCGAGGCGGTGAACGAGCTCAGCAAGCTGTGTGACGCCAACGAGAAGGAAGCATCCCCACAGAAGCAACTGGTGAGGCTCAACGAAATGAACACGTACATCGACCAGCTCTACAAGGATCGGTTCGAGCAAATCGACAGCATCACGGAGATCAAATGACCGAACGTCCCGACCTGAACGACACCACGAAGTGCCCCCTGTGCGGTAGGCCTAATGAATGTGCTGTCGCTGCGGGCCAGGATGCCGAGTCGTGTTGGTGCATGACGGCGACCATGAGCCCGAGCGCGCTCGCCGCGATTCCCCCCGACGCACAGGGGAAGGTTTGCATCTGCGCGCGATGCGCGGCCGGGACGCCGACCGGCGATTGAAGCGCTACTAGCCAACCGATGCCGTCGAACCGCAGGGATTGCACTGGCTCGCGAGCTCGTCGTGCTCCACTTGGATGGTCGCGTGCAGGATCGCGAAGCGGCTGGCCAGAGTCCGATTGGCCGCATCGATGATGCCCTGGTGATCCGCGTCTTCGGCAATGACCAGGTGAATAGTCGCGATGTTCCGGCCACTCGTCAGCGACCAGACGTGAAGGTCGTGGGCGTCTAGTACACCAGGAAGCTCCGTGAGAGCCACGGTGACATCTTCGATGGAGATGCCTTTCGGCACACCCTCCATGAGGACATCGAGGGTTTCCCGAACTAGACCCCAAGAGGAGTACAAAACCAGCGCAGCGATCACGAACGACGCAGCAGGGTCGGCCCATCGCCAACCCAAGAAGTAGATTGCCGCGCCAGCGGAGATCGCGCCGATGCTCCCCAGGGTGTCGGCCATCACGTGTAGCCACGCGCCTCGGATGTTGAGGTTGGTCTCGCGGCCTCCACCAAGGATCCACAGGTTCGCCAAGTTGATGGCCAGGCCGCCGCACGCGACCGCCAGCATCAGCCCACCTTGCACCTCGGGTGGAGCGGAGAGACGTTCCCAGGCCTCGCGCGCGATCAATACGGCGAGGGTGAGAAGCGCGGCGCCATTCGCAAGCGCCGCAAGGATCTCAGCCCGGTGAAATCCATACGTTCGCTCCGCGGTTGCTGGGCGCTGGGCGAGGATCACCGCGACGAGCGACAGCCCTAGGGCGGCGGCGTCCGAGAACATGTGTCCCGCGTCGGCGAGCAATGCCAACGAGTTGGCGGCGAGCCCGCCGATCACCTCGGCAACCATGTACGTCGCAGTCAGTATGAGTGCCATGCCCAGGCGCCGGCGGTTTCCGACGACGTCGGCGGCACTCGCGTGATGGTGGTGGTGCTGATGCGCCATCTGACTAGCCTGCTTACCACGCGGTCGAGCGTCGAGCGATTCGGCGTCGGTTCACGGTAGTGGTTTGTTGGCTGCTGTAGTAGAAAACCAGCTTCGGGGTGGTGCCCATCGACGCCGCAACGCCAGGAGGAACCGAATGAGTGAGAAGAAGGTTTTTGTGTACGACGGAGCTCAGACGGACGTCCATTGGGATGGACGCCTCTGCATTCATATCGGGGAGTGCGGACGCGCCAAGAACGAGCTCTTCGTTGGCGGACGGCAGCCGTGGTGCCAGCCCGACCTCGTGAGCCCGGATGAAGTTGCCGAGGTGGTGAACCGATGCCCCACCGGAGCGCTGACCTATGAACGCAAAGACGACGGGGCCGGGGAGAGCGCCGATGCCGAGAACGTGGTCTCGGTGATGTACAACGGCCCGCTATACGTTCGCGGCGATCTCGAGGTGGACGGTGCGGCGGAAGACATGCCCGGCGCGCGCTATCGGGCCGCGCTCTGCCGCTGCGGGCAGTCGAAGAACAAGCCCTTCTGCGACAACAGCCATGAGGATGCCGGCTTCAAGGATTACGGAGCCGTTGGCGACAGTGGCGAAGGGTTCGACGCCCCAGGCGGAACACTGAAGGTCGGTCGCGCGCCCAACGGGCCGCTCTTGCTCAGTGGGAACTTCACCATCGTGGCGGCGAGCGGCCGAAAAGCATGGACGGGCAAGAAGGCGGCGCTCTGCCGGTGCGGGCATTCCCAGAACAAGCCGTTCTGCGACGGCGCCCACAAAGACGCAGGTTTCGAAGCGAAGTGAGCGATTTCAGCGCTTGATAGGAGGTGTGGGTGAGCTTCTCGACCATGATGGATCGTCCGCTCTTGATCTCGGACTTGTTCGAGCATGGGCGACGTCTCTACGCGGGTAGCCGCGTGATCACGGTAGACGAGGGTGGCGATCGCGTTGGCACCTATGCGGAAGTCGCCGATCGAACCGAGCAACTCGCCAAAGCGCTCATCAAGCTGGGCGTGCAGCGCGAAGACAGGGTGGGCACGTTCTGCTGGAACAGCCAAGAGCACTTGGAGGCTTACTTCGCGATCTCCTCGATGGGCGCGGTCATGCACACCCTCAACATCCGTCTGTTTCCCGAGCAGCTCGCGTTCGTGATCAACCACGCCCAGGATAAGGTCATCATCGTTGACGACACCTTGGTCCCGCTGTTGGCGAAGGTCGCCAAAGACATGAACACGGTCAAGCACATCATCGTCGTTGGCGGCGGTGATGACACACCACTACACGAAGCGCCTCACGCCACGCTTCACCGATACGAAGACCTTCTGTCGTCCGAGTCTCCTGGGATCGAGTGGCCGGTTCTCGATGAGCGCGCCCCTGCTTCGATGGCGTACACCAGCGGCACCACGGGCGATCCCAAGGGCGTCGTCTACAGCCATCGCTCGACGGTGCTGCACTCGTACGCGCTCACCTCCGGCGCGGTCGCGGGCCTGAACGAAAGCGACATGGTCCTCACCATCGTGCCGATGTTCCACGCGAACTGTTGGGGGCTGCCCTATGCCGGATGGTGGGTCGGTACGGATTTCCTTCAGCCGACACGGTTTCTTCAGCCCGAGCCTCTCGTCGCCATGATCGAGCGTCACCGTCCGACGCTTGCCGGCGCCGTTCCGAGCATTTGGACGGCTGTTCTCAACTATGGGGAGGGCAAGGACATCGATCTGTCTTCCTTCCGTCTGGTCATCTGTGGCGGCTCCGCCGTTCCCGAGTCGTTGATGCGGGCCTTCGATGAACGCTACGGCGTTACGATTCTGCAGCTCTGGGGAATGACCGAAACCAGCCCAGTCGGGTCAATCGCATCGGTGCCTCGCGGAGTCGAAGGTGAGGAAGCGTGGCGCTATCGGAGCCGCACGGGTCGGCCGGTCGCAGGCATCGAGTTGCGTATCGTCGACGACGAGGGAAAGACGTTGCCCTGGGACGGCGAGTCGGTCGGCGAGATCGAAGCGCGTGGGCCTTGGGTGACCGGCAGATATTACGGCGTCGACGATGCGGACAAGTTCCACGACGGCTGGCTGCGCACAGGCGATGTCGGCTTCATCGACGAGCGCGGCTACGCGCAGATCACCGACCGCGCCAAAGACGTCATCAAGTCCGGCGGCGAGTGGATCTCCTCAGTCGAGCTCGAGAACACGATCATCGGCCACCCCGAAGTCGCCGAAGCAGCCGTCGTCGGCATACCCGACGACAAGTGGGACGAGCGCCCCCTAGCCTGCATCGTCCGAAAAGAAGGAAGCACGATCACCCCGGAAGACCTCCGCGCCTACCTCGCAGACAAAGTGGCAAAGTGGTGGCTCCCGGAACGCTGGACCTTCATCGAAGAAATCCCCAAAACCAGCGTCGGCAAGTTCGACAAAAAAGTCCTCCGCGCCCAACATGTTTCAACTTGTCTTATTTTTCAGGTCAATAATTGAACACCTCAAATCACCGGGAGAACGTATAGCCGTATGTCTGGAAAAAAAAGTATAAAAATT
>CALJYC010000133.1 GCA_937984275.1 uncultured bacterium
CGGCCCCGACGACGTCCATTTCTGCGCCGCAGACATCGGCTGGATCACGGGTCACAGCTACATCATTTACGGGCCGCTAGCGAACGGCGTCACCACCGTCATGTTCGAATCGACCCCGACATACCCGAACGCAAGTAGGTATTGGAACGTCATCGATGACATCGGCGCGACGACGCTCTATACCTCGCCCACCGCGCTCCGGGCCCTCATGCGAGAGGGCTCGGAGCCGGTTAAGGGCTCCAGTCGCAAGTCGTTGCGGGTGCTCGGAACCGTCGGCGAGCCCATCAATCCCGAAGTGTGGAAGTGGTACGACGAGGTGGTCGGCAACGGAGAAGTGCCGATCGTCGACACCTGGTGGCAGACCGAAACCGGCGGCATCATGATCAGCCCGCTCCCGAACGCAACTCCCACGAAACCCGGCTCTGCGACCCTCCCAATGTTTGGCATCGAGCCGCTGCTGGTAGATCAAGATGGCAAGGTTCTCGAGGGCAACGATGTCAGCGGGTACCTATGCATCAAGCGTTCGTGGCCTGGGCAGGCGCGGACGATCCACGGCGACCACAAACGCTTCCTCCAAACGTACTTCTCCCAGTATCCGCCGTACTACTTCACCGGCGACGGCTGCCGTCGGGACGAGGACGGATACTACTGGATCACAGGTCGCGTCGACGACGTGATCAATGTCTCGGGGCACCGTATGGGAACAGCCGAGGTGGAGAGCGCACTGGTGGCGCACCCGGCCGTAGTAGAAGCCGCGGTCGTGCCCTTCCCCCACGAGATCAAGGGACAGGGCATCTTTGCCTTCGTGGTGCCCATCGCCGATTCCGAGTGGGACCCAGAGGAGCTCCCTGGCGCACTCAAACAGCAAGTGCGCCAGGTGATCGGCCCCATCGCGACCCCAGACCACGTCCGCGTCACGCACGGTCTTCCCAAGACCCGATCCGGAAAGATCATGCGGAGAATACTTCGCAAGATCGCCGCCGGTGAAGGCGACCAACTCGGAGATATTTCGACCCTCGCCGACCCAACCGTGGTTGAGGCGCTGTTGAAGCAGGATTGAGAGCCGCCGGCGGCGGAGAAACGGAAACACGATGACGACCGAATCGGAACAAAAGGCCCCCCGCGCACCGCACACCGCGAAACACGCGACGGCCTATTGGAAAAGGAACCTTACCCTTCTGGTCGTTTTTCTGGCCATCTGGTGGGTCGTTTCGTACGGCGCGGGGATTCTCTGGGTGGATTCGCTCGACAAGTTCACCATCCCGGGCACCGGTTTCAAGCTCGGTTTCTGGTTTGCTCAGCAGGGCTCGATCTACGTGTTCGTGGCCCTGATCTTCATTTACTCATGGTTGATGAACAAGCTCGATAAAGAGTTTGACGTCCACGAGGACTAATCGTTCGAGTCATAGAAGGAGAGAACAATGAGCGTACAGACTTGGACATTCCTCATCGTGGGCGGCACGTTCGCTCTCTACATCGGCATCGCGATCTGGTCGCGGGCGAACACGACGGGCGACTTCTACATTGCAGGCCGAGGGGTTCATCCGGTGGTCAACGGGATGGCGACCGGCGCGGACTGGATGAGCGCTGCGTCGTTCATCAGTATGGCGGGGTTAATCTCGTTCATGGGGTACGACGGAGCCGTCTACCTGATGGGCTGGACGGGTGGCTACGTGTTGCTCGCACTCTTGTTGGCGCCGTATCTGCGCAAGTTCGGTAAGTTCACCGTCCCTGACTTCGTCGGAGACCGCTACTATTCGAACGGAGCGCGTATCGTCGCCGTCGTTTGCGCGGTGTTCGTTTCGTTCACGTATGTCGCGGGGCAGATGCGCGGTGTTGGTGTTGTCTTTAGTCGATTCCTCGAGGTCGACATCAACGTCGGCGTCGGGATCGGCATGGCGATCGTGTTCTTCTACGCCGTTCTCGGCGGGATGAAGGGCATCACGTACACGCAGGCGGCCCAGTACTGCGTCTTGATCTTCGCATATTTGGTGCCGGCGATCTTCATCAGCATTCTGCTCACGGACAAGTACATTCCACAGATTGGGTTCGGCGCATCCCTGGGCGGCGACATCGGCTCCCGCATCGCAGGCGGCGAAACCATCAAACTGATGGACAAGCTCAACCAGCTGAACACGGAGCTGGGCTTTGCCGAGTACACATCGGGCAAGAAATCCACGCTGGACGTCTTGTGCATCACAGGGGCGCTCATGGCGGGAACCGCCGGGCTGCCCCACGTCATCGTGCGTTTCTACACGGTGCCGAAGGTGCGCGATGCGCGTATCAGCGCCGGCTGGGCGCTCTTCTTCATCGCCCTCCTCTACACCACCGCTCCCGCGGTGGCTGCCTTCGCACGCACCAACCTCATCGACACGGTGAGCGACGCCAGTTACGCGGGGGCCGAGGGTGAGAAGTCGATTCCCCAGTGGTTCAAGACTTGGGAGGACACCGGCCTCCTCGCATGGGTCGACAAGAACGCCGACGGCAAGGTCCAGTACGTGGCAGGCGCCGCGCTCGCCGGTAAGCCCAAGTTCGCCGCAGCCGACGACGGCACACCCGCCCGGGGCGCCAGCGGTGAACGCCTCGTTACTAACTCCGACCCGGAGACCAAGAACGAGCTCTATGTCGACCGCGATATCATCGTGCTCGCCAACCCGGAGATCGCGAACCTCCCGGCTTGGGTCATTGCGCTCGTCGCTGCAGGCGGCCTAGCTGCAGCTCTATCGACAGCGGCTGGTTTGTTGCTCGTGGTGAGTACCTCGGTCAGTCACGATCTGCTCAAACGCGTGTTCGTTCCCTCGATCACGGAGAAACAGGAGCTGCTCGCGGCTCGCATCGCGGCCGCCGGTGCTGTGATGATCGCCGGCTACTTTGGCATCAACCCGCCAGGGTTCGTCGCACAAGTCGTGGCGTTTGCATTCGGTCTCGCGTGCTCGTCGTTCTTCCCGGCGATCATCCTGGGCGTCTTCGTGAAGCGCGCCAATCGTGAAGGGGTCGTCTCCGGCATGCTGGCGGGAATCATTTTCACCGCAAGCTACATCATCTATTTCAAGTTCCTGGGCGGCACACCGGACGAGCTCTGGTTCGGGATCTCGCCGGAAGGCATCGGCGCGCTTGGCATGTTGCTGAACTTCGCAGTGGCCTTCGTGGTCAGCCGGTTCACACCACCGCCGCCCCAAGAAGTACAGGATTTGGTCGAGCACATCCGCGTCCCCTCGGGCGCGTCGGGACCGAGCGCCATGCACTAGTGGTCAGTTGAACACAGACAGGAGGGTTGTGATGAGGCGAAGAATCGAAAGCGGCCGTGAGCCACCACAGTTGAGGTACGCCTGGATTGTAGCCCTCGCGTGCATCGTGATGACCGGCTTTCTTCCCACTGCAGCCGTGGCCCAGGAGCCTGGGGAGACGGCCGTCGATGACGCGGACGAGGCGGCTGAGGCAGAGGCGTTCACTCCCGCGGCCCCGGCTGCCGACGACACGGCCGCCGTGGAAGACGAGGTGACGCAAGAGGAGCTCGACGAGGCTGCGGCGTCGAT
>CALJYC010000134.1 GCA_937984275.1 uncultured bacterium
CGCGATGATCGCGTTGGCCACGTCGTCGTTGACTTCGGTCCCGAGGAAGATGATGCGATCCTTCAGCAGGCGACTGAAGATGTCCCACTGCCGTTCGCCGCGGTGCGTCGTTTCGACGACCCAAGGCATGTACATCTGCGCCGTCGTTGGCTCGCCCATCACTCTTCCCCTTCTTCTTTGGCCGGCTCGTCGTCTTTGGCTTCGGGCTCCGGTCGCTCCCCCTCGTGGATCTTGGCACGCTCGGTGAGGAGCGCCATGACCTTCTCCTCGAGGAGCTGGGATTCGAGGGCGTCACGCTGCGCCTCTTGGTAGTCCGCCCGTACCTTCGCGACGTGCTTGCCGGTCTGGTCGGCGATCTCCTGAAACTTCGCGTCGAGGTCGGCCTCGCTGACGTCAATGCCTTCTTGACGGGCCAACGACCCGAGGAGGATGCCCGCCTGCACGCGCCGCTGGGCACGCTCTTCGATACCCGAGAAAAAGTCCGCCCCCGGTGCGCCTTGTTGGCCCGCCATCTGCATGAACTGAGCCATCTCGTACATCATCATCTGCTGTTGTTGCTGAACCATCGAGGGGGGGACGGGAATGTCGTTGGCCTGGATCAAGCCCTCGATCAGCTGGTCCTTCAGCTCGGCGTCGCTCCGCTGCTTTGCCGAACCTTCGAGCCCTTCACGAATCTTCAGCCGTAGCTCGAGCAGCGTTGCGTAGTCACCGCAGTCTTTCGCGAACTCGTCGTCGAGCTCCGGCAGCAGCTTCTCGTGGAGCTCATTGGCCTTGATCGTGAACTGGGCGGTCTTGCCCTGAAGATCGGGGTTCGGGTGGTCGTCTTCGAACTCGATGTCGACTGTCTTTTCATCGTCGGGCTTCATCCCGACTAGCCCCTCTTTGAGCGCGGGCAGCAAGTGCTCGTCGTCGATCTCGACCTGGCGACCTTCGGCGCCGAGGTCTTCCTTCGCTTCGCCATCGACCGCCACGGTGTAGTCGATCGTGATCAAGTCGCCTTCCTGCGCGGGACGCATCGGGTCGGGAATCTGAATCTCGCCGTGCTGGTGGCGCAGTTGTTCGATCTCTGCGTCGACGTCCTCGTCCGGAATGTCGATTGGCTTCTGCCACACTTCGAGCCCGTCGACCGCGACCTCATCGATCTTCGGTCGTACCTCGACCTTGGCCTTGAAGGTGAGCGGCTTGCCTTGCTCGAGCTCGGGCGGCTCTTCCATTTCTGGCTGCGCCACGATGTGAAGCTCGTGTTCTTGCACCGCGTGCATGAGGCCTTGCTCGACCAAGGTGCCGGTGACCTGAGCAGCAGCCTGCCGGCCGTACACCTGCTTCAGCACGTTCTTCGGTACCTTGCCGGGACGGAAGCCGCGGACGCGGGCGGTCTTGCCGATCTCTCGGTAGGTGTCGTTGAGGTCCTTGTGGATGCGGTCCCACGGCACTTCGACCGTGACCTCCACGAGGACCGGGCTGATCTCGCGAATTTCAGATTGCATTGGATTTTAGGCGGTTTGCCAGGCGCGGTTCGTACAGCCGCGGTGGAGACCCGTCAAGGTGCAGCCTTGGGGACGGCTTTCTCGCGGTGGAGCTCGACCAACTCGATGCCCAAAGCCTGGGAAACCTCGAAAATTCGTTCGTCCCGATAGAACTCTTCGAAGACGATTCGCTTGATACCGACGTTGCAGATTGCCTTGAAGCAGTTCCAGCACGGCGACGCGGTGACGTAGATCGAAGCGCCGTCGATGCGAGAGCCGTTCTTGGCGGCTTGAATGATCGCGTTGACCTCGGCGTGGATCGTTCGCACGCAATGGCCGTCCACCATCATATGGCCGACCTCGTCGCAGTGGGGCAGGCCTCGGACCGAGCCATTGTAGCCGGTCGATAGGATCGTCTTGTCGCGCACGATGACCGAGCCGACGTGCTTGCGGGGGCAGGTCGATCGCCTGGCAACCACCACAGCGATGTCCATGAAGTATTCGTCCCACGAGGCGCGTTCCATCGGCGATTCCTAGCTTGGGGTGTCCCCGACGACAACCTCAATAGACGAGATCGGGGCGGACCTCCGGGGGCGCCGGCTCCGATTTGATGCGGCGGGCGAACGACGTGAAGTCGCCGCGAATCGAGCGATGGAGCTTGGACGGCAGGCCCCGCACGATGAGGACGGAGCGGCCCTTCCGCTCGACGCGCGACGTAGAATCCCTCGGCGAGACCGAGCGCGCGGCACGAAAGGCTTCTTCGGCGTCGGCGTCGGTGTCCCATGTCGTCCACCAGATCGCGGCGGCCTCTTCGCCCCGGGCGTACACCACCAGCAGGTCGCCGGCCCATCCGGCTGCGGCTTCGTCGTCTGTGCCTGAGGGCTGCCCCTGGCCGAGATACACACTGAGCTCGAGCTCGCCGAGCGTATCTTCCTCGATGCGTTCGAAGCCGGCCGCGAGGACTTCTCGGGTGTCGGGAACCTCAATGGCTTCGCCTTGCTCACGGGCGAAGTACTTCTCCGGATGCAAGACCTGCTCGGTCGTCGTCGGGGCTCTGCGATGCGCGTTGTTGACGGCAGGCCATCCGCCTCGTCCCTGTACCGCTGCCACGAACTGCAGACCGCGTAAATAAGGCGCCACCAACGTCACTCTCAAAATCGCGGGCGCGTCATCGAGCTTCTCGCCGCGCACGAGCGCGTTGAGGTCGAGGTAGTCCCCCATCTGTTGAATCCCTGCCGTCGCCGCAGACAAAGGGATGCCTTGTTGGCGTAGTGCGTGCGCGAGCATCGCGAGCGTGGCGTCGCCCTCGACGATCGCGCGGAATGCGTTGTCGCCATCGGCAGTGCGTTCCTTTTCGTAAGACTCACCGAGACCGAGCCTTTGATCCTGCAGCGCGTGCACGAGCTCGTGCACCAGCACCAAGCGGGCCTCTTGGGTTTGCTCTGCTCCAAACGCACCGGCCAACCCGGCCATGACGTCTTCTCGTATGACGAGGCGTCCCGTGTCTGGGTCGTAGTACCCGATGACCTGTTCGCCGAGGACGCCTGCGAACATGCTCCGAAGGTCCTCTTCGGCGTCCAACAAGCCAAGCGCGCCGTAGACGAGCCTCGCCCGCTCGATCTCCGCTTCTTCGATTTGCGCTCGCAAGCTACTCGCGATGGCGTCACCGTCTTCGATTTCGATGGTGACCGGGCGGCGCAGCCTCAACTGCCGCACGGACTCCGCGGCGCGAACGAGGTCGTCGACCGCTGCGCGTTCCCTCGCCGTCGCCGGGCGCGCAACCCCACTACGTGGCTGGGCGGTGCGTTCGGGCGGGGGCTCGCTCGACGGGATGCTCGCGGTTTCGGTGGAGGCGGGCGGCGGGCTCGGCTCCGGTTTGGCGTGCCGGTGGCAACTGCTCAGGATGAGAGCAGCCGCCAGCCAGCCGACCCATCGGCTCATGTTTCCCCATTCACGTCCGCCACAATCAGCGGCCGCTTTCGGTGATTGTGTACCAAGAAGCGTCGAGCGGCCTCAATTGCGGCTTCCTCGGCCTCGATGGGGCTCGCCAACGGTCGCCCCTTGAGACGATCGCGCACGTGCTCCGCGATCTTGCGCTCCACGCGTGCTCGGTCCCGGGGGCCGAACACCCCCTTGGACAGAACGCGGGGGACTTGTCGAAGCCGACCGTTCTTGAGGGAGAGCAGGACGGTGATCAATCCACTCGAGCCCATCGCACGCCGCTCCGCGATGACCTCCTCCGCCAGAGGCTGCATGCCATCGATGTAGACGCGCCCCACAGGAACCGTATCGACGATGCGCAGCGCATTGCGGGTGACCTCGAGTACGCTCCCGTTTTCGACCAGCTGCGTTTGCCCGATTCCTTCTTCCTGAGCGAGCTCGAGATGCCGGCGCTGGTGATGGTGTGTGCCGTGCACGGGAACGAAGGCCTCGGGCCGTAGGATTTGAATCATGGTGCGCTGCTCTTCACGGCTCCCGTGGCCGCTGGCGTGGACCTCTGGATGCTCGTCGCGTGTGATGACCTCCAGGCCGCGGCGCTCGAACCGATTGATGACGTCAAGCACGCCGAGCTCGTTACCAGGAATGATGCGCGACGAGAAGATCACGGTATCGCCGGCCTCCAGGTGCAAGCGCGAGTGCTCGTCGCGGGCCAATCGGGTGAGGCCCGACGCACGCTCGCCCTGCGTGCCCGCCGCGAGGATCAAGACCTCATCGCGGCGCAGGGCGCTGACCTCCTCGGGGGGTATCAACAAGCTGTCGATGGCTGGAATGAGGCCGAGGGCTCGCGCGGTTTCGGTATGCTTGTTGACCGACATGCCGAGCAGGCAGACCTTGCGGCCTTGCTCCCTGGCGATTCGCAAGGCCGCTCTCAACCGGAAGGCGTTCGACGAGAACGTGGCGACGACGACCCGATGTGGGGATCGGGCAATCCACCTCTCCAATGCGGCCTCGGCGTCGCGCTCGATCCGGGAGCGCCCCTCCACATCGGCTCCCGTCGAATCGCTGAGCAGAAGGCGCACACCCCGGCGCGCCACCTCTTCGAGGCGCGTCCGATCGAACTGCTGTCCCTCGCAGGGGTCCGACTCGATTTTGAAGTCGCCGGTGTGGACGACGGTCCCGACAGGCGTATCCAGGATGAGCCCCGTAGCGTCTGCGATCGAATGGTGAACCGAAAAGCGCTCGACCGAGATCGACCCGATCTGCTCCCGGCTTCCCGCCGGGCTCACGCGGAGGTCGACGTCCTTGAGACGGTGCTCCGCCAGCCGGTCCTCGATCAGGGCGGCTGCGTAAGGCGGCGCGTAGACGGGGACCCGGACCTCTTTGAGGAAGTAGGGAAGTGCGCCGATATGGTCCTCGTGACCATGGGTGATGACGATCGCACGCAGGCTCTCGCGCCGCGCTTGTAGCCAGCTGAAGTCGGGGTGAACCAGCTCGGCACCATCCTCATCGGTGAAACCGATGCCGCAGTCGATGGCGATCGTCGTGTCGCCGCAGGCTACCGCGGCGCAGTTCATTCCGACCTCGTTGAGGCCACCCATGGGGATGAAGCGCAGACTATCCGTCACAGAACTCTCGGCACCCGAGCTATAGGCGCGGGCCGCTTTGGTCAAGGCAGCAATTGCCTCGTTGACCCGTGCGATCCCGGCGTGCTACGCCCCGGACCGCACGAATTCAATGCGCCGTTTCTTAGCGATTATTTGGGTAGTTTCCCTTGGGGCAACATCGGCCGCGGCGCAGGGGTCGTCCACCGACGATTCCACGACCGCCGGGGCACGACACGGCGCCGCCACTGCTGAAGAAGAGGCCATCTCGGAGGGCGAAGAAGCCTCGCCGGAGCCGACGAGGGAGGAAGACCTCCCACCTCAATTGAGAGCACCGAGCATGGAGGGGCTGCAGAGCCCGACCGCGCCCGCACGCGATGACAGCTTCGACGAGGAGTTCGAGGGAGACTTCGACGAGGCGGAGTTCGAGGACGAGGATGACATGGCGGCCGATGACGCTGCGCTCCTCGGTCAAGCCGAACCGCCTGCTTCGGATCCGACGCTGGCGTCGTGGACCAACCCGCGACCGGTGTTCTCGCTCAACGGTTACTTTCGTGTACGAGGCAACTACCTCGACAACTTTTCGCTCCGCCGGATTCCACTCGACCGATTGAACGAAGATCCGTTTGCGCGATGGATTCCGGTCGACAACGCGCCTAGCTCCGGCCTCAACGGCGTGCTTCCGCAGGGCGGCTGCAAGGGCGAGCCGTCGTCTCCAGCGGGTCAGGACCAACGGTGCGATGGAAGTGCCACGCTGCGCTTCGCGAACATGCGGCTCCGGCTGCAGCCGACGCTCTCGCTCAGCGACAACATTCGGGTCCACATGATGTTGGACGTGTTCGACAACCTCGTCTTGGGTTCCACCCCCGAGGTCAGGTCCGTCAATCAGTTCGGTCAGATTCCGGGCCGTGCCCCGGGCGTTCCCGTCGACACGTTGACCCAAACCTTGCCTCCGCCTGAGTCGTTCCGAAACACCGTGGGCGACAACATCTACTTCCGGCGGGTTTGGGGCGAGGTGACGAACAGCACCATCGGTCAGCTTCGCTTTGGCCGGATGGGCCACCAGTGGGGCCTCGGGATGCTTTGGAACGCGGGCGAGGGGACCAACCAGCTCGATACCGCCCTCGACTCGGACTTCCAGTCCGAGATCGACCGCATTCAGCTCATCGGCAAGTTCAAAGGCATCTTTTTCGGGGTCTCTTGGGACTTTGCGAACAAGGGGTACATCTACAATCCCGTCACGGACATCCAGAACATTCCGATCGACGCGAGCAGGTTGGACGACACGCGGCAGTGGAGCTTCTTGCTGGCGCGCCGCATGGAACCTCTCGCGCAGAAGAAGCGCCTGGCTCGGGGCAAGTGGGTGGTCAACGGAGGCGCCTACTTCATCTACCGCTCGCAGTTCCTGTCGACGTCGACGGCTCCGTTGCTCGGCACGATTAGCGACATCGAGAATGCGTTCGTTCGCCGCGACGCCAAGGTCTACATGCCCGACGGTTGGCTACAGGTCTTGTGGAAGGACCTCCGCCTCGAGGTCGAGTTCGCCGGGATCCTCGGCAAGATTCAAAACATCTCGCCGGCAGAGTTCCCTCCGACCGCAGAGGGGGCCAAGTTCAAGCTGCGCCAATGGGGTGTGGCCTTCGAAGGTGAGTACCGCTTCCTGAGCAAGAAGCTCGGCGTCTTCCTCAAAGGAGGTGCCGCTTCGGGGGACCCCGACGTCGTCGGTCTTTCGCAATACGAGGACCTTGCGACGCAGCCGGTCGGACAGAAGACCGTCTCCAACTTCTCGTTTCACCCCGACTATCGCATCGACTTGATCCTATGGCGTCGCATCATGGGGCGGATCGCCGGGGCCTACTATCTGGCGCCTGCCGTCAGCTACGACATCATTCGCAGCGATTTCGGGCGTGTGCTGGGTGCGCGTTTAGACTTCATTTACAGCCGCGCGATGTTCGAGCAGCAGACCTACGCGTCGGAGCCCAATCTCGGCGCGGAGCTCGACATCGCGATTTACTACCGGACCGAGGACGGCCCCAAGTTCACCGATGGCTTCTTTGCGTCGGCCCAGTTTGGCATCCTGTTCCCTCTCAACGGCCTCAAGTACCTCGAGGTCAACGGCATTCGTGAGCCCGGTACCGAAGGCTTGGGCGTCACCCGCGCGATGACGCTGCGGCTAATCCTCGGCATCCAGTTCTGAAGCGACGCCTGGCCGAGGCTACTGCTGGAGAAGCGACTCGGCTTTGGCAGCGATGCGCCACTGCCGGCAGCCTTCGGCAAGGACGATGCCTCGGAGCTCGGTAAGGGCTCGCTGGAGCTCGTCGTTGACGATCATGTAGTCGAAGAACGGGTAGTGCCCGATCTCTTCGCGCGCCCTGTCGAATCGGAGGCGTCGCGAGTCGGCGTCGTCAGAACCACGGCCGTCCAGCCGGCGGCGAAGCTCTTCCATCGAAGGAGGCAAGATGAAGACGCCGATGGCGTGCGGGAACTTTTCCTTGATCTGTCGGGCACCCTGGTAGTCGACGTCGAATAGCACACCGCTCTTGCCAGCCGCTCGGGCGAGGTCGATCTCGGTGATGCTTGTGCCGTAGAGGTTGCCGTGCACTTCGGCCCATTCGGCGAAGCCGTTCTCATCGATGATTTGGCGGAAGGATTTCTCGTCGATGAAGTGATAGTCCTGGCCGTCGACTTCGTTCGCGCGCGGTTGGCGGGTCGTGTGCGAAACGCTGAACCTGAACTCCGAAAACTCTTGCAGGAGCCGGCGGGTCAGGGTCGTCTTTCCTGCCCCCGACGGGGAGCTGACGATCAGCAAGATGAGATCTGGATCGGTCGGCGCGGCGACACTCATTCGACTACCCCTCCGATGCGACCACTACCCCGGGGAAGCGGTCGGTTACAGTACATTCTGTGCTTGTTCCCTCATTTGCTCGATGCAGGCCTTCAGCGCAATGACGTGCGTCGTCATCGTTGCGTCCTGCACCTTCGAGCCGATCGTGTTGGCTTCGCGCGCCATCTCCTGGAGCAGGAAGTCAATGCTCTTCCCGACCGGTGCGCCCGAATTCTCGATCAGTTCGAGCATTTGATCGCGGTGACTGTCGAGGCGCACGAGCTCTTCCGCAACGTCGGTGCGATCGGCCAGCAGCGCGATCTCTTGCTCCAGGCGAGAGGGCTCCAATTCACCGTTGACGCCGGCGAGTAGGGCATCGAGGCGATCGCGAAGCCGCGTTCTTCGGGCTTCGAGCATCTCGGGAACCGCGATCTTCAATGCTCCGACGCCTGCGCCAAGGTCCGAAAGCCGACTTCTGAGCTCCGCGGCCAACGCGTCCCCCTCTTTGTCGCGCATCGCCATCACGGCGTCGCAGGCCGCCCCCGCCGCTTGTTCCAGCGAGCGGTCGAGCGCTGCTTCGTCGATGGTGCGATCGACTGTGAAAAGGTCCGGCACCGAAGAGAGCAGGGAGAGAGGCACCGGCTCCTCGGGATTCAATTCCTCGCGCAACGCAGCGAGCTCAGCATACACGGCGCGGGCGCGCTCGAGATCCAAGGTAGGCTGAGGAAGCGTCTGTCCCTCCAAGCGCGCCGTCACGTCGACGCGGCCTCGTTCGAGGCGCGCGCGAATCACGCGCTCCACCGTTGGCGTCCGACCTTGAATGCGAGAGGGTAGACGCACCCGCACATCGAGGAAGCGATGGTTGACTGTGCGAAGGTCGAGCACAAGCTGTCCCTCGCCGAGCGCGGCTTGCCCGCTCCCGTATCCCGTCATGCTCTGCACGGGACGCCTACTCGAGCCCGCGCTTGTGCTTGATCTGATCCATCACCTTGGCGTACTCGACCTCGAACGCGCTGGTGCCCTCTTGGAGGTTCTTGATCTTCGAGCGCACCTCGGCGTCGAGGCCCGTCTCGACTTCCATGTGCCGATGCAAAATGGGGGTCATCTTCTTTCGCAACGTCACATCGTCGGCGTAGATCTCGACGACGTTGGAGCTGTGAAAGAGCATGTTGAGCAGCTGGTCGATCAGGTACGGAAGGACCTCATCCTGCTGTGGGAAGCCCATCTCTTTTGCGAGCCGCTGACGCATCCGGCCGAGCTTGGAGTAACCGAGGCCTTCGCGCTCCATCCGGTCCTTGGCCTCGTCGATCATCTGCCGCTCCCGCCGAACGTACTCTTTGAGGACCGCCTCGAGATCGAGCCTGACCTCGGCCACATCTTCGACTTCGATGTCTTCTTGGGCTGTGAGCTCACGCACCAGGTCGTCGACGATCGGGCCAATTTTTCCTGAATAAAGTCGCATATTTAGTATGTTGGCCCTCGACCCGGAGCGACCCCTTCCGAATGCGGCGACACTAGCGAAGGCCGCGCTTTTGGTCAATACGAACAAGAAAATGCACTTTTGCGTGATTTTGTGAAAATGCGTCTTGACGGTAATCCTGTATTCATGCACCATACCGTTAAGGCTGTAAGTATGGATTCTAACGCTCCTGCACTACAAAACGGCTCCGGCGCGCGACGATTGCGCACCACGGAAGAACGCCGTTCGAGAATTCTCACACGCTGCAGAATCTTCGAGGCGCTGACCGCAGAGGTCCGAGAGCGTGTCTTGACCGGAAGCGCGCTGGTCGACGCGGATCGCCGCGAGTCCCTTTGCATGCCTAGCGACCCGGCGATCTTTGTGATCGGAAGCGGTCGTGTTCGGCGCGTGCGCCGCACACCGGAACGAGAACTGACGCTCGGCTACTATGGCCCCGGAGATCTGATCGGCGAAATGTCGCTGGTCGACCCGGAAGCGCGCCTCGAAACGGTGGTTTTGGATTATGTGGAAGCACTACGCATTCCGCCTCGTCTCATCAAAATGGTGATGGCCGAGGACCTGGAATTTGCTTCCGCTATGCATCGATTGATGGGGGAACGCCGCCTGCTCGCAGAACGGCGAATCGATGCTCTGCTCACGCGAAGCGTAGAATCGCGTGT
>CALJYC010000135.1 GCA_937984275.1 uncultured bacterium
CGCGACGAGGAGCTCGATCGCACCGTTCAGGTCTTGTGCCGCCGGCGGAAGAACAACCCCGTCTTCGTCGGCGAACCGGGCGTGGGCAAGACCGCTATCGCGGAAGGGCTCGCCCGCCGGGTCTACGAAGGACGCGTTCCAGAGGTGCTCGCAGACGCGAAGATCTATTCACTCGACATGGGCGCCCTCCTCGCTGGCACGAAGTTTCGTGGGCAGTTCGAGGAGCGACTCAAGGCGATCATGAAGCGGCTCCAGGAGCTCGACAACGCAATCCTGTTCATCGATGAGATCCACACCATCGTCGGCGCTGGCGCAACGACTGGAAGCTCGATGGACGCGTCGAACATCCTCAAACCTGCACTGGCCTCGGGAAAGCTTCGATGCCTGGGGTCGACTACCTACACCGATTTCAAGCATCTCGATCGCGACCGGGCCCTCGCCCGCCGGTTCCAGAAGATTGAAGTGCACGAGCCGACGCTCGAAGACACCATCGATATCCTCAAGGGGCTCCGCCAGTACTACGAAGACCACCACGACGTGAAGTACGACGACGAGGCTCTCGAGGCAGCAGCGCACCTCGCGCAGAAACACATCATCGAGCGCTTCTTGCCGGACAAAGCGATCGATGTAATCGACGAGGCTGGCTCGCTCGAACGCATGCGCCCCGAGGCCGAGCGCACCCATCACATCACGGTCCGCGAAATCGAAAAGGTCGTCAGCAAGATGGCGCGCGTACCGGTCGAGTCCGTGAGCGCCAAGGAACGCGACCAGCTCAAAGAGCTTGGCCCCGAGCTTCATAAGGTGATCTACGGCCAGGACGCCGCGATCGAGAAAGTCGTTAGCGCAATCACGTTGGCGCGGGCCGGACTACGCGCGGATCACAAGCCGATTGGTTCTTTCTTGTTTGCCGGGCCCACCGGCGTAGGCAAGACGGAGCTGGCTCGACAGCTCGCCCGGGTGATGGGCGTCGAGCTCCTGAGGTTCGACATGAGCGAGTACGGCGAGCGCCACTCGGTGTCGCGCCTGATCGGTGCACCTCCGGGCTACGTGGGATTCGACCAAGGCGGCCTGCTCACGGACGCGGTTCGCAAGCACCCGCACGCGGTAGTGATTCTCGACGAAATCGAGAAAGCACACGGAGAGCTCTTCAACATCCTGTTGCAAGTCATGGACCACGCCAAGCTCACCGACAACAACGGCCGGGAGGCCGACTTCCGCAACATCGTGCTGGTCATGACGACCAACGCCGGAGCGTTCGAAGCGACGGAAAAGGTCGTCGGCTTTGGCGGTGGCGACGAACCCAAGGACTTCGCAACCGGTCGCGCACGGCAGGCCATCGAACGCATCTTCACCCCGGAGTTTCGCAACCGCCTCGATGCGGCAGTGTACTTCCGCGGGCTGGGCAAAGAGGTCATCCGCATGGTGGTCGACAAAGAGGTCGCCCTGCTCGGCGAGATGCTCGGCGAAAAGCAGGTGCGGCTAGAGCTGAGCGACGCGGCACGCGATTGGCTGGCGGAGCACGGCTACGACCCACAGATGGGCGCGCGCCCCATGGCCAGGCTGGTCGAGCAGAAGCTCAAGAAGCCATTGGCCGAGGCGATGGTCTTTGGGGGCCTGCAAGAAGGCGGGACAGCGGTAGCCGACGTCGAAGACGGTGACATCGTCTTGTCTTTTCCCGCGTTGCGCTAGTCTACGGCGTCCGCTGATGCCTGTGTACCTACTCGACGAGGAGCTCTCCTTTCCAGCTCCCGAAGATGCCAACGAGGAAGGCATCGTGGCGGTGGGCGGAGACGTCTCCCCGGAACGGCTCCTGGTCGCGTACAGTCAGGGCATCTTCCCATGGCCGGCGCGCGGCTATCCGCTGCTTTGGTTCTCGCCGGACCCGCGCTTCGCATTGACCCCTGGTCGTGCTCACGTGTCGCGCTCGTTGCGAAAGTTGATCCGCAAAGGGCAGCTTCGCGTGACGGCGGACACGGCCTTTGATGATGTGATCACCGCATGCGCCGCTGTGCCACGACCGCACCAACAAGGAACCTGGATCACGCGCGAGCTTCAGGATGGCTATCGCGGCCTTCACGCGCTTGGCTACGCGCACAGTATCGAGGCCTGGCGAGACGACGAGCTGGTCGGCGGGCTCTACGGAGTGGCGCTCGGGCACACGTTTGCCGGTGAATCGATGTTTGCGTCGGAACCCGATGCGTCGAAGGTCGCCTTCACGACTTTGCTCGGGCATCTGGCGGTGTGGGGCTTCCGCATCGTCGACTGCCAGGTGCACACCGAGCACCTGGCCCGGTTCGGCGCCACCATGTGGCCACGTGAACGTTTTCTCTCCGAGTGGCGCGCTGCCGTCAACCAGCCGAGCCTCTTGGCGCCATGGCAGCTCACGATGTCCCCGGAAGAGGCGCTGACACAGCTGCAACCTGATGTATGATGTAGAGTGAAATGAAGGCACTTCTGTTTCGGACTTGGATTATTGCGTTTGCGCTCTCGGCACTCGCCACTCCTCCTGCTTTCGCCCAAAATGATCCCGAGACCGCGTCTAACGCGGGGGCTGACGCGGGGACCGAGGACGAGGCCGGCGCCGGAGGTGGCGCCGAAGCGCCGCCTACCGAGGCTGCCTCCGACGCCAAACGGATGGTGCGCATCAGCAAAGTCATCGAGCTCGACACTCAGCATCTGCGCTGGCTCCGCGGCGAGCTCCGCTCTCGGTCCGAATGGTTCGAGGGGTTGGTGGAGGCGATGGCGGAGGTCGCCGCCGAGCGCAACGAGAAGAAGGAGAAACTCGAAGCGCTGGACGCGGACCCGGAGTCCGACCCGGAGGAGAGGGAGGCACTTCGCGCCGAGCTCAAAGACCTCGACGTGGACTACGGCCTCTTCGACACGCAGACCGACCTCGCACTCACAGCCGAGAAGGCGGTCCGAGAGCAAGTCGCGGCCTTGGAAGAGAAGCTCGCGATCGAGAAACGCGCCGTCGGCGAGCTGGCCGGCGACATCGAGATCGAGCTTCCCGACGACGCACCTGCGCCGACAACCGCTCCCAAACCAGCGGAGGCAGCAAAGGCTCCCCCTGTTCCCTTGCCCGTGCCGATTCCGGCAGTGCAGCCTCCGAGCACGGAGGAGGCCAAGCGGTCGTCCACCATGACGGCCGCGCAGCTCGAAGCGCACAATGTCCTCGAGCAGGCAGAGCAGGCGGTCCAGCTCGCGAAACTCGCGCTCGCTGAATTCATCGGGCGGAAGCAAGCACTCGAGCAGCAGATCGAGTTCGAGGAGGGCCTCTCGGAGACCCACGACAAAGAGGTCGAGAACTTGAAGCTCGCGCTCGAGGCGTTCGGGGCGCGGCTGGAGAAATACCGCGACACCGACGCCCCAGACGAGAAGATTCAACGACTGGAGCGCGGGATCCGCGAGATCAACCGCGCGCTCGAGGTGTCGGACGACGACGACGACGTCCGCGCCGCATACATCAAATCACTGCACGAGAGGCATAGCCGTCTCGACGAAGAGGAGCTGCGGGTCACGGCCGTCGTCGACGAAAAGGAAAGCGCCGCGGAAAAGGCACGCGATCACATCGGCTGGCTCGAGAGCCCAATCCACCCGCAGAACATCGCGCATTGGGCCCAGGAGCGCGGCCCGCGCATGCTCCTCGTCATTGCGGCTGCCATCTTCCTGCTCCTCTTCGTCCGGTTCAGCTCTCAAGGAATCGCTCGGGCCCTGGTCGGCAGACACCGCGGTGCTCGAAGTGTCGGAACGGGGCGCGCGGACACGCTGGCCTTCAGCTTCCGAAGCGCGTCCCGCGTCGTCATCGTGGTGCTGGGTGTGATGCTCGTACTGCAGGAAGCCGGTGTCGACATCACGACAGTGCTCGGAGGCGCTGCGATCATCGGCGTTGCGATCGCATTTGGCGCGCAGGACCTGATGAAAGACTACTTCTCCGGGTTCCTGATTCTGGCCGAAGATCAATACCAACTCGGCGATCTAATCACGATCCGGGGCATCACCGGGACGGTCGAGTCCGTCAACATGCGCGTCACCGTGCTCCGCGACCTCGAAGGCCGTGTACACTTCATTCCCAACGGCAACATCGACCAGGTCACCAACCGAACCTACGGTTGGGGCCGTCCGGTATTCGAGATCCCGGTCGGGTTCGAGGAGGATGTCGACAGGGTGATGGAGACGCTGGTCGGAATCGCCAAGGAGCTCCACGACGACCCTGACTGGAGCGGATCGATCATCGGAGATCCGGAGATGCTCGGCGTCGACAAGTTCACCGACTACGGGGCGGTCATCAAGTTCATGATGAAGACGCAGCCGGACAAGCTGTTCGTCGTTCGGCGAGAAATGCTTCGGCGCATCACCAAGCGGTTCAACGAGTTGGGGATTCAGATCACGGTGCCGCAACGGATGTTGGTGCGCGGCGACCAGGAACCGCAGGTCTGAGCGGTCACGCGGCACGCCGGCGTCACGGGCAGCGGGTGTCGAGATCGCTTAGAATCGCTGCGACCCAGGGATCGCGAGTGCTCTCCTCGTGCTCCGATAACCGAACGAGGTGGGCCGCCGCGGGCGCACGTTGGGACTCCTCGCCCGTCCGCAATGCCAGTTCGACCGCGACCAACGCGGTGCTGCGGGTCTCTCCCGAGTAGGCCGCCCGTCCCAGCGCCGCGCGGGACTGGGATTCCTCGCAGGCCGCCAGCGCGGCCATCGCGCGATAGAGCTCGATCGACGTGAAACCGGGATAGACCTCCGCAGCCTCCGACAGGGATCGATACGCCTCGCGGGCCGCCTCGCGCTCGTCGTCCGTGCGGTACATACGAACGCCGGCGCGGGCCCCGTCTCGGGCGAGCGGACGAAGCGACCGAAGGCCTTGAACCCAGCCTTGGATCGCCTTTGAGTTTTGATGATTACCCACCCGCCGCGCTTCCTCCTCGATGTCGCTGTCCGAGACATCGGGATCGAGCAGGTGGCCCACGCGGTAGCCGGGGCCGATGACTCTCAGTGGCGCCAACGAGGGTGCGTGCCCGCGGCGTACGAACAGCGACTGCCGGTCTTGCACCTGCCCGAGCTGCCACTCGGGAGAGCTCCACAGGTGCTCGACCGCGGCTCTTTGACCTGCGCGGGTGTGGTCGACCACGACGGTATCGACTTCGTAGGTTTGGAGGATCTCGCTCAGAGCGGCCGGATCACTGAAGCTGTTCGTCACTTTGCGAATGAACTCGGGGCCGTAGAAGGGCACGCGTCCATCGACGAGGAAGCGGCCGTCGGGGACGGCGAACATCAGCGGCCAGCTATCCTGAATTGGCGAGAGGATCCGGGGGTATTCCACGTGCTCGTTGATGACTTCGGCGGCCGCAAAGGCGTGCCCGAGTCTTGGCTCCCCCAAGCCGAATGGAACGAAGGGCTCGAGACGGGGGGAGGCCAGCATCGCCCAAACGAAGGACAGGCCCGCGGCGAAGGCCACCGCCCGGCGCGACCCTCGAATCCACTCGACCTGTGCCAGGCCCGCGGCGATGAATGGCGCTGTGAAGAGCAGTTGATGCGCAACGAAGCGTATCGAACGAAACGCCATCATGCTGACGATGACGCAGAACACGCCGTATGCGAGACCAAACCGGCCCGAACGTGTGACCGGGCGCATGGCAGCCAACACGAGGATGATGGCCAATACAGGTCCAATGAGCAGGTAGAGCGGGTGCCCGGGAGACCAGGGCCCCCACTCGGTGACGACGTCGCGGTATTCCGGACGAAACACGTGGGCCACCGCATCGGTCACGATGTCGAGGCCGAACGGGGTGCAGGCGGTCGCGAACAGTTGCAGGGCGAGCAACAGGGCCATCGACGCAAACGCGGCCGTGCGAATCGAGAATAGCAGAAACAAGACGGTGATGAGCACGCCGAGCAGGTGGGAGCCGTGCATGTTCACCCACACGACGTGCAGGAGCCCGAGCATCACGACGACCCACCGCTTGGTGCGCAGCGAAGTCCGTTCGGAGTACACCGCGCTGATCCCCAGCAGCAACACCGCGGGGAACACCAACCCGACGATCTGCGGGCGCACGGTGAAGCGAATCCGGGCAAGCGGCGCGAAGAAGATCAAGACCGCAGCCGCAAGGGGCGCCGCCAGCTTTGCACCCTTTGCCAGCCCGTGTGCGAGTAGGACGAGGATATAGCCAAGCGTCGCGAGCAACAGGCACTTGATCAGGATCAGCGCGGTCGGGCCGAAGTGGTCGTAGATCAGCCATGTGACGAGGTCGTAGCCCCACTCGTAGTTGCTCCAAGGTTGCGGCGTAGGCTTCCAGAAGGAGAACGGGTCGACGCTGGGAACACGACCGAGCTCCGCGATCTGGCGGCCCTGGGCGAGATGCCCGTAGGCGTCGACGTTGTAGAGGGGAAAGGCGCCAATCAGGAAGAAGGCCGCCGCACAGCCCCACGCACTCCAAGACACGACCCCCCGCGACACTACGCTAGTGTTGGTCAGACCCGGGCAAGCGGTCAAACTTCACTCAGGCGTGCGAAAGACGATCGTCCCGACGTCGGGGCCGAGCAGTTGGATCGGGAACACGCCGTAGACCTGGAGCTCCCCCTGAAGGCGCACTTTTTCCGCGTAGCCGGCGGGCGAGGCGGCAAGCGCCTTGGCGCGGGCGACGGGGTCTCGAACCAGGACATCGACTTCCGGCGGCGTGTCCCAATGAAAGAGGCGCTCTCCTTTGTAGAGGTACACCCAGACGGGGGCCCCCTCTTTCTGCTCGACGCGGAACTGACGGCTCAGGCGCTGGGCCAAGCGGGACAGGGGGATGCCTGCCAGGACGGCGCCCACCACCTGCTCGTCACGAAGAGACGGCGCTGCGAACAGGATCGACCAGGACGACGGCGCGTCGGGGTCTTTGGCATAGAACTCCCCGAGGCCCGTGGCGGCGGCCCCACCGAGAGCCTGGCGGACCACGTCGAAGCGCGTCTTGAAGTCCTGCCCCTTCATCCGATCAGGCTCTCGATCGCGCGCCAGAACTACCCCGTCGAGCCCAATCGCCGCCAAGAACGACATCGGTGATGCGACGAATTCATCAATACCTCTCTTGGGTTGCTGAAGAATCCTCAAGGCGGATCGCACTTGCTTCTCCCGCGCAGCGGGGTCGGCAACTGCGAAGCCCGGAGCGAGCCTCTGAGCAGCCTTCACGACCCCGGCCTGATGGTGCGCAAGGTCCTGCTCGACCAGCGCCTGGACCCGCGGATAGTCGACGTCCCGGAGCTGGTTCTGGGCGCGCTCGACGGCAGCGTTGTCTTCGCAACCGATGAGCGCAGCTATCGCGATTAGAAGGATTCCCCAGCGCATGGGGGCAGTGTAACAGCGTCAGCGGCGGTGTCAGTGCCGGCGGCAGTGCCTGCGCCGGGTCCGCCAGGCGGCGCCGGACATGAGCAGCGCCAGCATCCATCCGGCGTGCCCCTGCCCGCTCCCGCCTACCGCGCAACCGGTGCTCCCGCCTGAGGTCAGCGTCTGCTCAGGGAGATCCAGAGCGAGGCCACCGGTGATACTGGCGCTGGCACTGGCACTGGCACTGCCGCTGGCGCTGGCGCTGGCACTGGCGCTGGCGCTGGCACTGGCACTGGCACTGGCACTGGCACTGGCACTGGCAC